>JANPIY010000511.1:0-3326 GCA_031425255.1 Planctomycetota bacterium | reverse complement strand
ATCGATTGCAGGTGGAAAGGTCGTGGTGGTTCGGCATCTCGATGAGCCCACCTTTTTGGTACGGCCAACGGACACGAGACATCGGACATCGGACATCGGACGTCGGCTCAGAGCCTCGGTTCCTTGCCCGTCAGCAGCCGGAACGCCTCGACGTATTTCGCCAGCGTGCGGTCGACGACGTCTTTGGGCAGTTCGATGCCCTTGCCGTTCTTGTCGAATTCCACTGATTCCAGGTAGTCGCGCAGGTACTGCTTGTCGAAGGAGTTCTGGACCACACCGGGCTGGTAATGCTGGGCTGGCCAGAAGCGGCTGCTGTCGGGCGTCAGGACCTCGTCGGCGAGGATGACCTGGTCGTTGGCATCGGTGCCGAATTCGAACTTGGTGTCCGCGATGATGATGCCGCGCGTCGCCGCATAGTCGCGGGCGGCGCTGTAGAGCTTCACCGCCAGCGACTTCACCACCTCGGCCTTGGCGCCGATGATTCTGGCCGCCTGGTCGGGATGGATGTTCTGGTCGTGGGCGCCGAGCGCGGCCTTGGTGCTCGGGGTGTAGAGCGGCGCGCTCAGCTTGCTCGCTTCCACCAGGCCCGGCGGCAGCGGGATCTGGCAGACGGTCTGGGTCTTCTGGTATTCCTTCAGTCCCGAACCGGTCAGGTAGCCGCGGACGATGGCTTCCACCGGCAGGATCTTCAACCGGCGCACCAGCATGACGCGGCCTTCGAGCTGCTCGCGATATTGCTGGACCACGGCCGGCATCTGCGCCAGGTCCGCGGTCACCAGGTGGTGCGGGCAGACGTCCTTCAGCAGGTCGAACCAGAACAGCGAGAGCTGGGTCAGGACCTTGCCCTTGCCTGGGATGCCGTTGGCCATCACCACATCGAAGGCGCTGATGCGATCGGAGGCGACGAACAGCAGGTGCTGAGCGTCGACCTCGTAGACATCGCGGACCTTGCCGCGGGCGAGCAGGGTGAGGGCGGGACAGGCGCTGATGACTGGGGCGGGCATGATGCGGGTCCCGGTCGACTCAGTTTTTCTGGAGTTCGGCGGCCAGTTCGCGCTGGAACAGGCTGTAGCGGTAGTTCTCGAGCATACCGCGGTAGGTCGCCGCGCGTTCGCTGCGGGACTCGCCAGTGACCGGCGGCGCCGCCTGGTAGGCGGTGACCTGCACCAGGCGCACGGCCGGGACATCGGCCTGCGCTGGCGAATTGCCGAGCGCCACCGGACGCGTCGGCATCGCCATCGCGGCCAGCAGCGGGCCATCGGCAGCGGCCAATCCACCGACCTCGTTGGCCGGCGGGCTGATCTGGGTCAGCGATGACAGGGTGTTGGAGGTCGCCTTGGCCTCCCAGGTCTTGGCCGCCTCGCTTTCCGTCCAGCGCTTCAGACCGCCCGGCCCGAGCTTCTCGGCCCCCGCGCGGATCTCTTCGGCCTTGGCCAGGAGGTCCTTGTAGGCGCGTTCGCCCGCCAGGACCGCCTTGACCTCGGCCTTCACCGCGGGATCCGACAGGTCGCGGAAGCCGGCCTCGCGCCGGGCATCGATGCGCAGGACCAGCCAGGTGGCCTTGTCGCCGGTGCTCTGCACCGCCGAGGTGATGAAATTCATTTCCTGATTGAAGAGGTGGAGCTGGGTCTCGCTGAGCATGCCGAACTCGCCGGTATCGAGCGTGCCGCCCGACTTGGGTTCTTCGAGGAAGACCTTCTCACGCGTCATCAGTCCCAGTTCGGCGGCCTTGGCCTTGAAGGCGATATTGTCCTTCTGCAGCAGCACCTCGCTGTTGTCGAGCGCGGTGTCGAGCTGGCGCACCATCTCCTTGGCCTGCTGCTCGGCCCGCTCCTTGGCGAGCTTGGCCTTGATGTCGGCAGCGACCTCGGCGAGCGGCTTGTATTCCACCGCCGGAACCTCGGGCTTCTTGTCCTCGGGCTTGGCCGCATCGGGCGTCGCCGCATCGGGCTTGGCTTCCTCCGGCTTGGGCGGCACCACCGGCTTGCGGTAGTCGTCCAGATGCGCTTTGTAATAGGCCTCGACATCGCCGTCGGCGACCGCGGTCTTGGCCGCCAGCGCCGGCACATCGACATAGGCGATGGTGGTTTCGAGGGCGGCGGGACGGGTGAAGCGGCGATCCTTCAGCCGCTCGTAGGCGATGGCGATCTCGGCATCGTCGTCCTTGACCTCGGGCAGCAGGGCCTTGGCGGTGAGGATGACCTCATCGACCACCACCTGGTCGCCGCGCAGGCCGTTGTAGTAATCCATCTGCGACATCGGCGGCAGGGTGTTGACCGCGTCGCCCATCGCCGTCGGCACCACCGGCGCCACGATCCTCGCCATGGTCACCAGTTGGCGCGCGCGCTCCTCGGCGAGGTGGCGACTGACCTGGTCGAGGGTCACGGCCTTGTCGCCGCCCTTGACCTCTTCGAGCGCTTCGACGTAGCGTTTGGCGGGATTGCCCGGCAGCGGCTTGTTGAGGAACTCCTTCACCAACGCGTCCAGCGCGCTGCCGCCGGGCAGCAGGCCCTGGCTCTCGGCATAACGCGTCAGCTTGATGCGATCGGCCCACACCTCGTGCACGTTCAACTGACGACCGCGACGGTCGTAGGAGGACGGCTCGAACATCTCGCCCGACTGATCGCGCTGCGGGTTGAGGATGTCCTGCAGGCGGCGGGCGACACCCTGGCGCGACATGATGTCATGCTCGCTGATGTTGCCGACGTAGCCGACCTGATTGGTATTGCCCAGCAGGGTGTCGGCGATCGGGCCGGCCCCGAAGAGGATGCCGACGAACAGCACCAGCGACCAGATCAGGACCTGTTGTCCGACCGTCATCTGCTGGTTCTTCGGCAGTGCGAGACCGTCCTTGGTGTCGCCCTTATCCACCTTGGGATCGGGGGTTTCCGGCTTGGTGGGCGAGTTGGGCTTATCAGACATGTGGCATCCCTCAGATGCGGAAGGGGCGGGGAGCCTAGGGAGCTGGATGGAGAGGGCAATGAGGGCGGTGGAGGGCGGGAGGGGGTGCCCGGCGGCCGGCGAAAGGCGAAGGGCGAAGGGCGAACGCCGAATGCCGAATGCCGAGTAGCGCCCAGCGCCCAGCGCCCAGCGCCCAGCGCCCAGCTTAAACTGGGCGAACGACGGTCCTCCTTCAGGAGCGTCGCATCCGTGAGGGCAGATGGCCCTGAGGACGTGATAAGGACGGCTCCTTGGGTGCCCCCGCGTACCGGACGTGCTCGCCTGCAAGGGCGCGAATGGCGAATGGCGAATGGCGAATGGCGAATGGCGAATGGCGAATGGCGAATGGCGAATGGCGAATGGCGAATGGCGAATGGCGAATGGCG
>JANPIY010000510.1:0-5373 GCA_031425255.1 Planctomycetota bacterium | reverse complement strand
CCCAGGCGCGCTGCGCCTGTGGCAGGAGGCGAAGCGCCTGGCGGCGCTGCCCAAGGCCACCAACGGCGGCATCGCCCTGGCGGACTGGGCCGCGGTCCGTGACGTCCTGGGACTGAGCGAGGACGAGGTAAAGCCGATCCCGTGATCACGGTCTGGGGATTCCCGGCGCGGCGCCTTCTGCCCCTTCCAGGCAACCTCCTCGACGGCGAATGACAGCCGATATTCACCACGGAGCTCACGGAGCGCACAGAGGAGAGATGATCACCTCTGTGCGCTCTGTGGGCTCTGTGGCAAATATCCTCTCCCCCTGGGAGATAGGGTGGCCATCGAGGGTCTCCTTGCCGATCAGCGTGAAGCGGCCAAGCCAAGGGACTCTGCGGCTTGAGCAGTCTCGTTCCCCGCTCTCTCGCTCCACGCGGCGGCTTGCGGTGTTCCCTCGGGGCGCTCCACTCCGCCTCGCCCAGGTCCGCCTGCAGGCAGGAGCATCATGACCGATCTCGTCGCCGCGCCGTTTCCCGGATACGCCCTCATCGACAGTGGGGATGGGCGCAAGCTCGAGGACGTCGCCGGCATCCTGGTGGATCGCGCGTCGCCGGCGCCGTTGTGGCGGCCACGCCTCGATGCGGCCGCCTGGGGCCTGAGCGCCGGGCGCGTCGAACGCCGCGCTGATGGCGGCGGCAATTGGCAATGGCGTGCGCAGGACCCTGGGGATGTGCGTCTGGCCTACGACCTCGGCGGGCGCCGCCTGAACCTCATCCTGCGTTTCACCAGCTTCGGCCACTGCGGCATCTTCCCGGAACAGGAGCCGGTGTGGCGCCTGCTGCATCGTGCGGTGGCGGCGCGCGGCGCCTGCAAGGCACTCAACCTGTTCGGCTACACCGGCGCCGCCTCGCTCGCGATGGCCACGGCCGGGGCCGAGGTCTTCCACGTCGACAGCGCCAAGGGCGTGCTGACCTGGGGCAAGTCGTCGGCGGATGCCAGCGATCTCGGCAGCGGCAGCGTGCGCTGGGTGCATGAGGACTGCATGGCCTTCCTCGATCACAGCCGGCGCAAAGGTTTCCGCTACGACGTCATCTGCGCCGATCCGCCGGCCTGGGGCCACGGCAAGACCAAGGACCAGACCTGGCGCATCGAGGAGCAACTGCAGGGGCTCGCCGACCAGCTCGCCGGCGTCCTCGCCCCAGGAGGCACGGTGATGCTCTGCGCCCACGCCCCAGGGTTGCAATCGGCGGCGCTGGCCAACGTCCTCGCCGCCGCCGGTCTGCCGGTGACTGATGCCGGCGACCTGGTGCAGCGTCATCGCGACGACGAACGCCTGATGCCGGCCGGCGTCTACGCGCTCAGCTGATCCTGCGAGGACCGACTCCAGACCAATCGTGGTGGGCTCATGAAGAGGATTTGGCCGCAGAGACGCGGAGACGCGGAGGAAAGGCACAGCAGGATCTTTTTCGACTCTGCGTCTCTGCGCCTCTGCGGCCAATATCCTGGTTTCGCACCGGAGTCGGCGCTCTTTGCTTGAGACCGGCGCGGCGCTCCATACGAAAGCGCTTTCATGGCCTTGCCTCCCACCATCTATGACATCGCCAAGCGTGCAAACGTCGGCTTCGCCACCGTCAGTCGTGTGCTCAACGGCAGCGAGCGGGTCGCCGACACCACCCGCAAGTCGGTGCTGAAGGCGATGCAGGAGCTCGAATTCAGGCCCAATCGCGCGGCCCGCCGACTGGCCGTGGGCGGCGTCAACCGGCCACGGGTCGCGGCGCTGATGCCGTTCTTCTCGGCCAGCTTCTATTACGCGGTATCGGCGCCGTTATCGGCCGCGCTGGTCGCCGCCGACATCGACCTTGTGCTCTACAACATCCAGGATCGCGATCACAAGAACCGCGTGCTCGATCGCATCGTCGCCGAACGCGGCTGCGAAGGCATCGCCTTGTTCAGCATGGGCGTGCGCGAGGAACGCGTCGCGGAGCTGCAGCGCATCGGCGTGCCGCTGGTGTGCGTCGATTATCCGCAGGTCGGCGCGCCGGCCTTGACCGTCGACAACGTCGAGGCCGGCAGGATCGCCACCAAACACCTGCTCGACGGCGGCAGCGAACATCCTGGGTTGATCACCGGACCGTCGGCAGCCCTGGCCTTCCGCCAACGCGAGGAGGCCTTCGTCGCCCTCGCCGGCGCCGACGCACCCCAGGTGCGCGCCGAGGCCGTGACCATCGCCGCCGGCCGGCTCGCCGCGGCGCGCCTGCTCGATGCCCATCCCACCACCGACGGCCTGGTGTGCGTGAACGACATGCTCGCGGTCGGGGCGCTGCAGGAGATCCGCGCCCGCGGTCGCCGGGTACCGGAAGACGTGCAGGTGATCGGTTTCGACGACCAGCCGCTGATGGACGTCATCGGCCTGTCGACCATCCGCCAGCCGATGGACGAGTTCGGCGCCTGGGCCGCCCGCACCATCGCCGCGCTGATCCAACGTGGTGGTGAAGCCAGCACGTCCCAGCAGATGTCGGCACAGTTGCCGATCGAACTGGTGGTCCGCGCGACCTCACGACTGACGGATCCGCACGGGCGTCGCAAGCCGCGCTGAGCCGGGCCCCGTCGGCATGGCGGGACGCCGCAAATTTACACGAAAGATTCACCCGCAGAAGATGGTCGCGACTCTCGGTCGGCGGACGGATCGTCATCATCGCTCACAACATCCATTCCATCCTCCCCATCCCCGTTTGTTGTCGGTTGTCGGTGGGTCTCCTGCCCGCGGGCGGGCGACGACTAGGGAAAGTCGGTACTGTTCCAGCGACGGTCCTCATGAGCGGATCGGCAGGGGAGAGGACCGACAACAAACGGGGATGAAGAGGATGGAATGGATGGGTCGAGTGATGAGGGCGTTGATCTACGCGGTTGGGCGATGTTCGCACGAAGAGAGAGAGCCAGGGGATTAAAGTGACAGAGGGGCGCCCCCTCACACAGGTGTGATTCGTTTCGCCGCCGCCGCCAGGCGCTCCTCGACCTCAGCGACTGTCTTCGCAGGCGCCAAGCAGGTGGTGCCGATGCAGATCAGCGCCTGCGGTTCAGTGAGCTCGCGGCGCCCTTCCAGGCATTCCCACGCCTGACCTTTGCAATTCGCGATCGGCACGATGGCCAGGCCGGGCAACACGCTGCGGCGGCAGGCGGCGAGCAGGTCGCGGGTCTGCGTCAGCGCCGGATCGCCAGCGACCACCGCCGTGAGGTGGCCGCGGTTGAGCTGCAGCCAGGCGGTCAGCAGGGTGGCGCACGCCGAGGGGGCCTGCGTCACGATGGCGGCCGCGGTGTTGAACACGCCTTCGGCGAGCTCCTTCCACTTCGCCGTGCCGGTGAGATTCCACAGTCGCACGAAACCCAGCGCGAGCGCGTTCTGGCCTGATGGCCAGGCGTTGTCGGTCGGTTCGCGACCGCGCCGGACCAGATCGTCGCGGCCGACGGGCGTCACGTAGAAGCCGCCGTCATCGGCGCGCAGCCTGGTCACCGCCTCCTCGGCGATGCGGATGGCGGCGGCGATCAGCGCCGGATCGCCGAGCAGATCGAAGGCCGCGGTGAGACCGGTGAGTGCTGAACCATAATCGGTGATGAAAGCCGGCAGGCGCGGCATGCGCCGGAGGCCGTCGGCACCTTGGCGAGCGCTCACCACCTGCGCCAGTTCGCGGCAGGCGACGACGAAACGCTCATCGCCCACACTGCCACCCCAGCGCCCGAGTGCGGCGAAGGCTTCCAGCGCCAGGCCGTTCTGATCGGTCAGCACCTTGTCGTCGCGCCCTGGACGCGGCCGGCTGGCGCGCGCTGCGCGCAGCGCCGGCAGGTGGGGTTCCCAGGACGCGCGCAGCGCCTGCACATCGCCATCCTTGGCGAACTTGTCGAGCGATGCCCCGCGCGGATGCGGGATGTGGCTGACCACCGGTTCGGAGTGCCCGCTGGGACCGTGCTCGGCGTGGCCGGGCCTGATATCCCACTCGGCCATCAGGCGCGCACCGACCTCCTCACCCAGGACTGCGGCGAGCTGCGCCGGGGCCCAGGCGTAGAAGCTGCCTTCACCGCCCGGATCGTCGGCGTCCTCGGCGGCGGCGTAGCCCTGGAAGGCGCCCTGCTCATCCACCCGCAGGTCGCGCAGCAGATAATCACCGGCGTTCACCGCCGTGCGGGTGAAGTCCGCGCGCCCCACCAGCACGCCGGCGCGGGCGTAGGTGGCGATCAGCTGGGCGTTGTCGTAGAGCATCTTCTCGAAGTGCGGCAAGCGCCACTTGCGGTCGACGCTGTAGCGATGGAAACCGCCGCCGACGCGGTCGTGCAGGCCGGCATCCTGCATCGCCTCCAGCACCGCGGTGGCTTGCGTGATCCAGGCCGGCCGGCCGCTCTGCAGCAGCAGGGGCAGCAGCTGGCTGGCGGGAAACTTGGGCGCCTGCTGCGGTCCGTAGGCGTACCCTGGGTGGTTGCGATCGAAGCTGCGTTCGAGCCCCCGGTCGAGCAGCGTCCAGGCGTCCGCCGGCATGCGGCCGGTGCTGACCTCGTCGCGCGTCAGGTGGGCGGTGATGTCCTTGGCGGCAGTGGTGATCTTGGGCCGGTCGGTGTTCCACAACTGGGTCAGATGATCGAGCAGTTGGCGCCAGTTGGGCGTCGGCAGGTAGGTGCAGGCGTAGAACGGCCGGCCCTGGGCATCGGCGAAGGCGTTGAGCGGCCAGCCGCCGTGGCCGGTGAGCGCCTGCACCGCATCCATGTAGATCGCATCGACCTCGGGGTGTTCCTCACGGTCGACCTTGATGCACACGTAGTTGGCGTTCATCTGCGACGCGGTGACGCCGTCCTCGAAGGATTCGTGCGCCATCACGTGGCACCAGTGGCAGGTCGAATAGCCGATCGAGATCAGCACCGGCACATCGCGGCGTTTGGCCTCGGCGAAGGCCTTGGGACTCCACGCCACCCAGTTCACCGGATTGTTTTCGTGTTGCTTCAGGTAGGGCGAGGATTCCTGGGCGAGTTCGTTGGGCATGGGGATCTCGAGCGTGCGCGGAGCGCGGGGCGGGGGAGGTAGGGAGCGTGCGGCGTGTTCGAGCCGGGTGATGCGGCAGCACCCTTCCTTGGAGCCCCAGGGATGCAACGGGGCCATGGGTCGTCGCTCCGCACTTGGCACTCCGCACCCCAATGCAGTTAAACTCATGAAGAAGAATCGGCCGCAGAGCCGCAGAGACGCAGAGGAAAGGCAAGGCAGGGGTCTTTCTCGCCTCTGCGCCTCTGCGCCTCCGCGGCCAAAATATCCTCGCTCTCCAGCATCGCCCCACACCACGCACTCCTTCCCCCGGACCCCCCGGACCCCGGACGCCACATTGGCGAATGCCGCCAACGCCATACGTTCCG
>JANPIY010000509.1:0-27577 GCA_031425255.1 Planctomycetota bacterium | reverse complement strand
GCAGCGGTGATCGCCACCAGCGGGGTGGTGGTGATCAGTGAACTGTCATTGATGGCGGCCTGGAGGCTGGCGAAGTTCTGATTGAGGGAGGGGCCCCACGTCGTGGAGCCGACGGGGGGTTGGGTGAGGGAGAGTGGCATGGGGAGGTCCAGCGGTGGCGGTGGGAAAGATGTGATTGCGGCTATGTGCCAAGCTGCTGAAGAGGTGGTTGGGCGAGGTGCGGCGGATTGCGGCATTGAGTAGTGGTAATGTGGAAAATGGAGCTCAAATTAAGCTCCGTCTGCTAATAAAAACTACTTAATAATGATCTGTATATCGCCGTATGACTCCGCAAAGTTACCACCCTCCAAAACCATTGGCTCAAATACATTTTTCGGTGAAGACAGAAATATGTATTTTTCAATTGGCGAGTGTATATTCATTGCGCTGACGGATAAGTTGAACAACCTTATGGATGCCGAGCCCCAGTACCTGCGAGGGTATAAATGTATCGTGCCAGTTTTGTCAGTTGTAAATTTTTCAGTATGAGCCTTATCGTTGCCATAATACGCCCATGACATGAGGATCTCAACCCCTTCGACTGGATGTCCAGATGAATCTTTAGTGAAAATGGACATCTCCGGGACGATCACGGTGGGGAATGGGGTTGCCAACAAGGCAATTGCTACAATCGCCAAAATTGCTATTTTACGCATAGACAATCCAAAAAATATATGCAGGTATTGGAAGTGACAAGAAATAATGGCGTTCGGCCGGTCGGAATAACTGGCAGAGAACCCTTCTTTATAATAGGGAATTGATATCCTAGATATAAATTCATCGGCCAATCCCCATGAGGCCTAAGTTGAAGTTCTGGCTTGAAACAACAGCTTTCCCAAACCCACGCGCCGCTGCTTCCCGAGGGTCTAGAGGTTTCTCCGGTTCCCGAGGGTCTAGAGGTTTCTCCGGGCAAGGGCAGTTTTGTTTAACCTTTGCCATCATCTTGTCGTGGTACTGCTTCAAATTTTTGACCATACGCTCTCTGCGGTCCTTCATCTCGTTAGATAGCAAGAGTTTGAGCGACTCACCTCCTGTGTGTGCGCCAAGATCCAACATTGGAGTCGGTGCCTGTCGCTGAGCTATGAGGGCACCAATGGTTGCTAGCGTTTTAGCTTGGCCTTCCCAAACATTGGGCTGACCACTCGCATCTCTGTGCATTGGCGAATCAGAATCTGTAATTGCGTGGGCGCCACTTCCGAGTTGACTATATGCTTCTTTATGCTTTCCCTGACAGTAAAGTTCAGCCGCTTTTGTAGCCTGATGTTCTATAAACGAATCGGTCAATTTGATTGCCTCTTCAGCCGATTGGCTTGGCGATCGCATTCCGTGTCTATAGGCATTTTCAGCTGATTGTCCGCCAGTCAATCTATCTTCGTGGGCGCTAGCCTCTTTCATCGCATCGAGATTTTCTGGGCTTAGGTCGCCCAGGGCTTGGTCCAGAAGATAATCATGCCCTGCTGGTGTCCATAATCCTGTAGGGTCAAATTGATTAGGAACGAACGATCCTGAATATAGTGAGGCGAGACAAGCACGGGAGAGGAATTCGATGATTGGAACGGTGCTGATAAGCTGAGAAGGCACATCTTCAGCTCGGCTCCGCTTCCAAGTTTCGCTTAGAAAGCTACTGCCGCCGAAGTGAGATAGCCTCGACAATTTCCCTGCCGACACAGGTAGAATGAGCTTAAACAGTAGATCCTGTTGCAGAAACGTTCCCGTATCAGCCGAATACAATCTCGTTGGAGAAAGAATAAGAACCTTTGACAATGACCGACAAGAAATCCAATTACCATGGAAACATGAGTTATTCTCAATTAAAGAAATCGATCCAGAAGTTCCGACAATCTCTCGGCCGAATGAATCAATGGTATATTTATGAGTTATACTCTGATTAATATCGGAAACTGCATTCACTGACCCTTGGTGGTCCATGTGCAGGTATTGGAAGTATGTAGAGGTGGCGGTCTTGCGCATGACTTCAACCACGGACCCCACTCCATAGACCGGTCCGCGGCCGTGGGTATAACGGGCGATTAAGGTGCCGGATGCAGTGCGTTCCTCCAGCTGGTTCATGCCATCCCAGCAGTAGTAGGTCGGCGTGGCGCCCTTGAGAATCTTGGTGCGGTTCAATCGACCGTCATAACCAAAGCGCCAGGGTTGGCCCTGTGCCACCGGCGGGATGATCGCCGTAACCAGGCCGTGACCGCCATACTCGTAGTACGTGGTGTTGGTTCCGGCGCCCTCGATCATACGGATCACGGAACCTGCGCGATCATACGTGTAATAGGTCGCGACGTTCGCCGGGGCGACCCAACGCTTGCGCAGTCCATTGGCGTTGTTGTAGGTGTAGTACGCCGACTCGGTGATCACGCCGGTGGCCGCCTCGCGCCGCATCTTGGTGCGGTTGCCCGCCGCGTCGAATTGGTAGCTGAAGGCATAGACCTGCGCCGCCGTGCTGCGCTTGGCCCAGATCTCCTTGGTCAAACGGTCCGCGGTGTCGTACTGGTAGTAGATCGCCAGGTCGGTCTCGCGGGAGATCGTGGTGATCCGCCCCGCCGCATCGCGGCGGTAGTCGCAAGTCAGGATTGCCGCGCCGGCGCTGGTCGCATGGCGGATGCCGATCACCCGGTCGGCGTTGTCGTAGGTGTAGTAGCAGACGGCATTGTTGCCGAAGCGCAGCTTCCGCACCCGCGAGGTCGGGGTGTGCTGATAGATGGCGGTCTTCGCGTCCGGGCTCACCACCTGGGTGATGCGATTGAGGGCGTCGAAGGTATAGGTGGCACGCTTCAGGTCCCCTGGGTATTGGACCTTGGTGCGATTGGACGCTGAATCGTAGCCATAATAAACGGTGCCCTTCGGCCCGGCGCGCAGCGTCTCGCGATTCAGTTCATCGAAGGTCGAGGCAGTGGTGCCCGTGGAGTCCACGGTCACGGTCAGATTGCTGGCAGCGTCATAGGTGAAGTAGCTCGGGCTGGCTTGATAGGTCGGGATGAGCTGGCCCCCATACGGGGTCGTTCCATAGGCCTGTGTACCGTACCCCTGGCTGACCAGGTTGGTCAGCCGCTGATCCAGCACGCGCCGTTTGCGGCCGAGCTCATCGTATGCCACATCGCTGCGATTGCCGAAGGAGGTGTTGGTCGTGGTCAGGTTCGAGGTGGCGTCGTAGCTGAAATACGTCACCTGCGCCTGCTGGCCGCAGATGGCACGCAGGCGATTGAGTGCGTCGTACATGAAGTAGGTGGCCTGGTTCTTGCCATCCACCTCCTTGCGGCGGTTGCCTGCGGCGTCGTAATCGAATTTGACCGTCTGACTCAAAGGATTCGTGACCTGGGTCAGGCGATCGACCGTGTCGTAGGACATCACGCTGCTGTTGCCGAGTCCGTTGCGGACTTTGACGAGGCTGCCGGCGCCATCGTAACCGAAATAGGTCTTCTGGCCGAGCGCATCGGCGGCTGTCACCAGCCGGTGGATGGCGTCATAGGTCCTGATCATACGCCGATTCGCGGCATCGGAGATCTTGACCACGTCGCCCGCGCTATCGTACCCGTAGTAGGTCGAGCCATTGAGCGCATCGACGGTGGTCTGCACGCGGTCCAGGGCATCATAGGTTGCCCGTGTGCGCCGATTGAGCTGGTCACCGAACGCCACCCGGTTGCCCACCGCGTCATAGCCGAAATACGTCTTGCCTGCCCGGGCATCCGTGACCGTGCGCAGGCGGTTCTCGCCATCGTATGCGGCGCTGGTGGTGAAGCCGCGCGGATTCAGGACCGAGGTACGGTTGCCGACCGCGTCGTAGCCGAAGTAGGTCTTGTTGTTCAGGGCATCGAAGTTCTTGACCATGCGCCCGATCCGGTCGTAACCGAAGCGGGTCTTCAGTCGCCGCTGATCCAGGCGTTCCGTGCGGTTGCCCGCGACGTCGTAGCGGTGGTAGACCTCGCCCCCAAGGGCGTCTCGGCTCATCACGCGCCGGTTCAGCCCGTCGTGGAACGCCAGGGTGGTATTACCGCGTTGATCGCGAACCTTGGTGCGGTTGCCCACGGCATCATAGCCGAAGTAGGCCTTCTTGCCGTCCGGGGTCGTGATGGCGCAGAGTCGATCCAGCCGGTCGTATGCAGAAATGGTGCTGTAGTTGCGGGCATTGCGCACCTTGACCTGGTTACCGGCGGCGTCGTAGCCGAAGTAGGTCTTCTGCCCCAGGGCATTGGTGAAAGTCGTCAGTTGATCGACCGGCGTGAAACTCTGCAGGGTGGTGAGGGCTGCAGGATCACGCTGCTTGACCAGATTGTCGTTCAGGTCGTAGCCGAAGTAGGTCTGGCGGCTCAGCGCATCCGTCGTACGGAAGCGACGACCGGCGGCGTCGTGATCGTGTGTGGTGCGACGACCGAGCGGATCGCGCCGCAGCACGAGCAGGCTGCCAAGATCGTAGCCGAAGTAGGTCTTGGCGCCCGTCCGGTCGGTCGCGCTGATGTGGCGCCCCAGCAGGTCGAACTGGGACGTCTGGACGCGATTCAGGGCATCGCGCTCGCGGACGGGATGGTTGACGGCATCGTAGCCGAAGTAGGTCTTTTTTCCCAGCGGATCGACCTGGGCGATCTTGCGGGCCAACGCGTCGTACTCGAAATAGGTGTGGGCCCAGGCGAGGTCAGTGACGCGGTGCAGGTTGCGGTAGGGGTCGTAGGAGAAATAGGTCGCAGCCAGGGCGCTAGTTGCGGCATTGCTGTGCTTGACCCATTCACGTAGCACCTTGCGCATGGGTGAAAACGCGCGCTGGGTCACTACGCCACGGGGGTCCACTTCCGCGATGCGGTCGGCACGGCTGTCGTAATCGAAGTAGGTCTTGCCGCCGATGCGATCGGTGACCTTGCGGCGGAGCCCGCGCTTGGTGTAGGCGAAATAGGTCGTGAAGGCGGCGACGCTGACCTCCGTCCATCGCGGTCCGACCTGCTTGCGAAGGTCGCCGAACCCGTCGTGCTTGAACAGGGTGGAGGCGCCCCGCGGGTCCACGGTCGAGGTCGGCGTGCCATTGAGGGCCGAGAAGTTGTAATAGGTGGTGTTGCCGAGCGGACGGACGTCCTTGCAGGTCCGTCCCATGATATCCGGGACGGTATGGGACGTGCGTCCGAGGGGCGCGAGGGTCGAGACGATGTTGCGCTTCGCATCGTGCACGTAATAGGTGACGTCCGGTACGACGCCGGCGACGAATCGGGGTCCGGTCTCCCCACGGACGAGATCACTCGCACTGTGGAAGAGGTAGGCCCGGCGGCGGTACTGTGGAATAGCGGCGCCGGAGCTTTCCGCGACCAGCGCGAGCGGGCCCGTCGGATGGTATACGTAATAGGTGACGGCACCGCTTTCTACGATCTTGCGGGCCGGCCTGTTTTTTAGGGTATCCCAGTTGAAATCCTTGGTACCACCGATGGCGTTGCGGACACGGCGCAGCTGCATCGATTGCGTACCGTCCGTCGTGAGGTCGTATTTGTAGTAGCTCCTCTGCGGCCCATGTCCGATATGGGTCACGGCCGTTTGGTACGAAGAATAGAGGTAATACGTCGCCTGGCCGTCGGGCTCGAAAACGTGCCTGACGATGCCGCCAGTACTATCACTACTGTATTTGAAGTACGTCACGTATCCATTCTGATCCTGCTCGCAGTGAAGCCTGGTATGGCCTCCATCCAGGGAGGTGAGGCGGTATCCCTTGCTGCACCCGTCCGGGTAGGTGATGCGTTGCAGGTAGCAGGCTTCACGAATCGAGTTGCTTTGATGGGTCATGGTGACGACGCGTGAGTTCGTCGGGTCTTCGAGGTCGGTCACGGTGATCGAGCTGATCGGCGCCGGTTCCGACGTATCATCCACGTAACCGAATTTCAGCGTGACTCCGATATCACCGGTGACGGTGTCAAGGATCTGGTAGGCCGCTATCGGCCCCGTCCTTGGCCGGTAAGTGTAGTTGAGCACGTTCCCATTGCGGTCGATGGACTGGAGTGGGCGCCCGTAGAGCGGATGTCCATTCCCGCCGAAGATGATTTTCCCTTTGACCTCGTCATCCGTCACGGTGTAGGTATTGTCGAGCGAGTTGAATCTCCCTTTCGCTCTCACCTGATTGTACGGTTCGTAGTAGGTGACTCCACCCAGCGTGCCCATGCTCCCCATGAGATGAACGCCCCGATGATCAATGTACTGGTGGCCCTGGGAGACCAAATGTGGCAGGAAGGAGAACACGCCCCCCCGGCCGGCCGGCTGCCAGAACTCCGGACGCACCGCCTGGATGACATAGGAGCCTCCAGGGAAGTGGTTCCAGGTGAGCGGCAGCCTGCCGCCGTTTTTCAGGGGCAGTGAGAAGCAGGAGGAAACAGTCCGCAGAGCCGCGTAGCCGTCGATCTGTTTTGCACCTAGGTAGGTCGTGCTCGAGCCTGCCTTGCCGATTTCACTCTTGGGACAGAACTTCGCTGCGGCGTCCCCCGACGACGGCGGGTCCCCGCAGTGCGACGGGGTGCAGGGTTCGGTGCCGGTTGCATTGGTATTGCCCATGATCGCCTAAGCCCCGTGTCTGATCGATCGGTAATTGGATCTGCGCAGTTGGAATGCCATGGTCAGGCGCACACGAGGCCCGCACCTTCGTAGGAGATGCATGAAATGCCCTCCGTCAGCGTCGAGCAGCGGGTCACGACCCGCTGCCACTGCCCAGCGGCGAAGCGCACGGCATTGACCCGTCCCTCTCCATGGTCCAGCACCCACAGGGTGCCATCGGATCCGAAGGTGATCGCCGCCGGGCCGCCAGCCTGGGACGCGAGAGCCTGCGAGCGGTAGACCCGCTCCACCACGCCACGCCCCTCATCGACGCACCAGACGGCTTGCTGGCGGGCATCGGCGATGAAGAGCCGGCCCTGCCCATCGAGCGCCAGGCTCGTTGGATAGCTCGGCTGGAAATCCGCCATCGACAGCGAGTCGGGAAGCGGCGATTGGTTTCGCTGCGCTGGTTCGATCCACGGGAAAAGGACCACTATCCCATTTCCAGGCGAGTAGACGCGGATGACCTGATAACCGCGCTCGATAAAGAAGATCGTGCCATCGTCGCGCTCGGCCAGAGCCGTCGGCATGTTGAGCGGGACCCGCTTGATCTCCGCCTCGGGGATGCTGGCTTGAAAGCCCGTGAAGACCGCCCCCAGCAGCGGCGGAACACCCATGACCAGCTCGAGGTCGCCGTTGGGATGTATGTGATAGATGGTGTTGTCGTCACTGTAGGCGGCCAAATATCCCTTGCCGCCGTGCTTGCGGCGGGCGATTGACGTCGGGTTCATGGGGGCATGACGGTGACCCGGGAAACGACTGCTGCGGGTGCCGCTGGCATCGCGCGTCGCCAGGGGCGCCAAGCGGTTCGTGAGCCGGGCGAAGCGATGGTTCATCTTGTCGGCGATCAGCAGGTGGCCTTCATCATCCACGGCCAAGCCATAGGGGCTGTGGAGCCGCTGGTCGCTCTCGGACCCGGTCACACCGTCACCCGCGATCACCGAGGCTGAACCCGTATCCGGGTCCCAACCGATGACCCGGTTCTTCGCCCGTTCCGTGAAATAGACCTTGTACCCGAATCCCATGTGCCAGCTCCTGGTGGTATACCCACGCCGTCGTCGCCCCCATGCGGGTCGTCCGCACGGCCAGCTGGGAACCCGCTGAGGGAATTCCAAGCCGGACCCGGAATATTTCCCAGATCCTGATGGTCAATGATCAATAAAACCGCATGTGCAGGATTCGCTAGTTGCCCCAACGCTCGAACCACCGTTGCAGTCCCACCTGCGGATCATAGTGCGGCAGCGCCGGCAGGTGTGCGATCACCGACGGCAGCGGTCCGTCATAGGCCAGCAGCTCGTACTCCGCATCGATCAGGGCGATCCCCGCGCGCTCGTCCTTCCCCGCCAGCTCGCGCGCGGCCGCGGCCTTGCGCTGATAGTCGCCGAGGTCCTCGTAGATCGCCGCGTGGTTCTGGTGCTTGGCGATGATGTTCTGCGCATAGACCCAGCCGACGTGGAATACCGGTGCCTCGAACTCGTCGGGCATGGCGCAGGGCGCGAGCGGGCCGGCGAAACTGGTCGCATCGCCCACGCTGCGCACCGCCGGGTCGTTCGGGATGCAGCGGATGGTCGCGCCGTAGGCTGGGTTGGCGATGATGGTGTCCCAGCCCGAACGGAAGTGCAGGAACGGTACCGCCGCGCTGTTGTACCCCGCCGCCAGCAGCGCGCGGATGCGCACCACCAGCTCGTCGGGGAAGATCTCGTCCGCCTGGACGTAGAGGATGTGGCTGCCGCGGCACCGCGTCAGCGCGTGGTTGGTGGCCTCGGCGAGAACCTGGCCGCCGATGGCGGTGGTGGGCCAGGCCTGGCGCTCGATGCGCAGCTTCGGGCACGCCGCCGCCATCGCCGTGAGGGTGTCCCACGTGCCGTCCTGCGAGTCGCCGTCGACCACCACCATCTCGTCGACGTGGTCGATGACCGCGGTGATGGCCTCGACGAAGGGATAGCCCAGCTTCACGCCGTTCTTGATGATCATGCAGCCGGACAGCCGCACCGTGCGCTGCGGCGTGGCCGTGGGTGCGGCCGCCCGCCGCTGCGCCCCCATGGGCGGCAGGCTGGCTGCCTCGCGCAGGATCTCCCACAGCGCCGCGCCTTGCGGCTTGCGTACCTCGCGCACGCGCTGCGCCATCCCTGCGCGCAGCGCGGGTGAGGGGCCGTCATTGACCATGCGGTCGAGGGCGGCGACCCACGCCTGGCGGTCCTCCAGCGGCAGCACCACCGCCGCGCCGCCCATCGCCTCGGGCAGCGCCCCGCGGTCGGAGACCAGCGCCGGTGTGCCCATGGCCATGGCCTCCAGCGGCGGCAGGCCCCAGCCTTCGAAGCGCGAGGGGGTCAGCAGCACGCGCGCGCCGGCATAGAGCGCGGGCAGGGCGAGGTCGTCGACCGGGCCGAGCACGCGCACGCGCTGCTGCAGGCCGAGGCGGGCGATCGCCCCAGGGAGGTCGACCGCCGCCTGCGGCGCCGGGCCGCCGCCGGCGATGACCAGCTGGTGCGCGCGGTCCTGGGACTGGTGGAGCCAGGCGGCGAAGACCTCGAGGCAGTGCAGCGGGTTCTTGTGCGGCGCCAGGTTCGAGAGGTGCAGCACGTACGGGCCGCCGATGCCCAGCGCCTGCAGGCGGCTGGCCACCGTCGCCGCGTCGGGCGCCTGCGCCCAGCGCGCGGCCAGCTCCTGCGTGACGACTCGCACGCGCTCGGGCGGGGCGCCGTAGGTCGCCAAGATGTCCTGACGGGTGGACTGCGAGATCGCCACCACCAGCGACGCACCCGCCAGCGAGCGCGGGATCTCGCGCTGGAGGTGGGCCAGCAGGTGGGGCGAGAAGCACGACGAGTCGTGCTCGAACAGCAGGTCGTGGATGGTGACGACCGACGGGCACGTGGCGAACGCGGGGCCCAGGCCGGTGGGCCCGAACCACACGTCGACCCCGGCGCGCGCGATGGCCGCGTCCCACAGCACGCGCTCGACCAGCTCGCCGTCGCGGCCGACGGCGATGCTCGGCACCCGCACCAGGTCGACGTGACGGGCCAGCGCCGGTGGCAGCGTGCGCGCGGTGCTGAAGCCCAGCAGCGTGTCGCCCTCCGCGCGCGCCAGCGCCAGCGCCAGCGCCGCCTGCTCGGCGTACGTACCGGTCCCCATGCGGTTGGCGGCGGTGAAACGGAGGTCGATGCCGATGCGCATGGGGCCTACAGGTAGGTCTTGGTCCCGGTCCAGTCCCGGGAGTGGGAGAGATGAAGCACGAAGTAGTCCTTCATGAAATGGGAAGCCACGCCGGCGCGCTGCTGCAGGCGCTCGATGAAGACGATGTCGCTCTGATTGTAGCCGGCAAACTCCTCGGGGTAACCCACGGCGGCGAATGCCTCGCGCGCGACCACCTGGCAGTAGCCGAGCATGCCCTGACGGACGCCGCCGGTCTCCTCGCCCTTGTCCCACTGCTGCTGCAGCACGGCGAAGTGCTGCACCGGGTCGAGGTTCCCGACCAGGATCTGCGCGGTGAGCTCCTTGGCCAAGGGCGTGCGCCAGCAGCCCAGCACCAGCTCCGGGCGGTGCCGGGCGAGCATGGTGCGGACGAAGTCAGGCGCGAAGACGATGTCGACGTCGGTGGGCATGACCACGCGCGCCGAGGTCGCGCGGAAAGCTGCATTGAGCATCTTGCCCTTGTTGCCGCGCGCCTCCTCCGGCAGCTCGACCACGCGGATGCGCAGGCGCGGATGGACCATGCGCAGCATGTCGATGTATTCGAGGATCCCGTCCGGGTTCCCTGGCAGCGCCAGCACCACCTCGTAGCGCTCGGGTGGATGATCCTGGCGCACGATCGAGTCGATGAAAATGCGGAAGCGCTGCACATATTTGTAGCAGCAGGCGAGGAAGGCGAACTCCACCGGGCCGTCGGCGGCGGGCGCCGGCGAGCGCTCGGGCGCCGCGGCCGGCGCCTGCCTCGAGGGCGCGCCGTCCGGCTCGCCGGCGACCAGGGTGCCGAGGGCGCGCCACCAGCGGTTGGCCGCGGGCGGCTCCTCGCCGGCGGTCGGCGCGCCCGGCGTCCCGGCCAGGTCCGACTGCATCGCGGTGGCGCCGAGCTGCTGGCGCAGGTCCTCGCGGTCGCGGTGCCGGTGCAGCGTCCAGCCGGCTCCCGTGCCGCGCCCGATCTCGGTATCGGCGGGGATCCGGACCTCGGCGTCCGCGGGCAGGGCGGCGAGCAGGCGCGTGCCGTACGGCACGCCGGCCGGCGCCACGTAGCGCGAGGTCCGCGCCAGCAGGCCGCGGTAGGTCGCGGATGACAGCTCCGCTGGACGCCAGGCGCCGTTGCAGCGTTCCAGCAGGTGCTGGTGGTTCTCGAGGTACCAGGGCAGGTGCGGCGAGATCAGCAGCACGCCCTCGGGATGCCGCTCGACCAGCGCCATGAGGACCTCCGGCGTGGGCGGGTGCGCGCCGTGCTCGTCGATGAGCACGCCCCAGCGCGCCTCGAAACCGATGGGAGGAGACGGTTCGGCGTCGTCCGTCGCCGGCAGCACCGAACCGCTCCACTGCAGCAGCGTCGCGGTCGGCAGGAACTGCAGGCCCGGCCTGGCCGCCAGCCAGTCGATCACCGTCAGCCAGTAGTCGCCATCCTGCGCGACCCGTTCCACCAAGTCATCGATGAGGATGCGGCGGGCGCGCGGCGCTTGGCGCACGACGGTGTCGTCGAGGTTCGCCGCCCACGGGTCGGCATAGAGCACCAGTTCGGGCGCGCCGGCGGCGAGCGCCTCCAGCAGGCGCTCGTGCAGATCCCCCGCGGCCAGCCAGCGGCACTCGTGCTCAGCCAGGACCGGATCGATGCCTGGGACCGGGGCCCGGCCCGCGAGCGCCTGGTTTGCGATACGCAGGTGCGCGAGCGCGTGGCCGAGTTGGGCGGCCGCCACCGTCGCGCTGCCGAGCCCCGCGAGCGGGGCGGTCGCGAGCACCAGCACGCCGCCGTGCCCAGGGCGTGGCAGGGCGGCGATGAAGTCCTGGGCGGGCATGGCCGCCGGCAAGGGGCGGGTGGGGGGCTGCTGCTGGTTCACGCGCGTACTCCCGCCGGCAGGCCGCTCAGCGCTTCGCCATAGGCGGCGCAGGCCAGGCGGGCGATGCGGTCCCACGAGAAATGCCGCGCGGCATGCGCGCGCCCATCACGACCGATACACCGGCGCTTGTCCGCGTCGCGGCCCAGCTCGACCAGCACCGCCGCCAGCGCCGTCGCGTCCCTGGGCGGGAAGCTGCGGCCCACCGCGTCCGAGTCGACGATGTCGGTCAGGCCGCCGGTGGCGCTGACCACCACCGGTGCGCCGGCGGCCATGGCCTCGAGCGCGACGATGCCGAACGGCTCGTAGTGGCTCGGGCACACGTGCAGGTCGCTGACCTGGTAGAAGTGGCGCAGCACCGTGCCGGCGAGGTAGCCGTAGAGCGTGACCGCGTCCTCGAGGCCGAGCGCGGCGATGTGCTTGCGGATGGTCTCGTCCAGGGCTCCCTTGCCGACGATGGCGAGCCGCGCGCTGGGCAGCTCGCGCCGGGCCTGCGCGAAGGCGTTGACCAGCGTGTCGATGCCCTTCTCCCGGTCGAGGCGGCCGGTGTAGGTGATGAGCAGCTCGTCGGGCGCGGCGAAGACCTGGCGGAAGGCGCGCAGTCGTTCCGGCGCCTGCGTGCTGACGAAGGCGGCGGGGTCGACGCCGCAGTGCACCAGGCGCAGGACCTCGGGTTCCGCGCCGTAGAATTCCCGCACTTCGTCGCGGATGGCGTTGCTGTTGATCAGCGCAAGGTCGGCGTTGGCTGCCGCCCAGCGCTCGATGCACCAGATCGCCTCGTCCTCCGGGCTTTCGATGCGGCCGAAGGTCTTGCCGTGCACCGTGTCGTGCACGGTCCACACATGCGGAATGTGCCAGCGCTTGGCGAGCTGGTGGGCGGCGGGCGCGGTGAGCCAGTCGTGCGACACCACTACTTCCGGCTCGCCCGCGCCCGCGAAGCCCAGGTCCGCGGCGCGCTGCTGGAGGTGCAGGTTGAAGGCCATCGGCGGCGCGACCGAGCCGGGCGGCTTGGGCGGCGGCGGGTAGGCGACGCGGTGGACCTGCACATCGCCATCGTCGATGTCGGGATCGGCGCCGCCGATGCTGTTGGTCAGCACGTGGACCGCATGCCCCTGACGCGCCTGCTCGCGCGCGATCTGGTGCACATAACGCCCGAGCCCGAAGACGCGCTCGGGGGGATACTCCGAGGAGAGGTGGAGGATGCGCATGGTCAGCCGCCCCCGAGCCTGGCGCACACGTCCCAGTAGCTGCGTGCCGCCTGTGGCCAGCTGAAATGCCGCGCGCGCTGCGGGCCCAGCTCCTGCGCGCGCGCGCGCCAGGCGCCGTCGTCGCGAGCCTGGCGCATGGCCGCCGCCAGCGCCAGGTGGTCGTCGGGCGGTACGGTCAGGGCCACGTCGCCCACCACCTCCGGCAGCGAGGTGACGTTGCTGGTCACGCACGGCGTGCCGAGCGCCATCGCCTCCAGCGGCGGGATGCCGAAGCCCTCGTAGCGTGAGGGATAAACCAGCTGGTCGGCCGCCGCGAGCAGCGCCTGCTTATCGGCCTCGTCGACGTAGCCCAGGACGCGGATGCGTTCACGACAGCCGCTGCTCGCGAGCAGCGCTTCGAGATCCATGTCTGCTCCCCCGGAGGCACCCGCCAGGACCAGCGGACCGGCGAAGCCCTGCGTCACCAGGGAGGCGAACGCGCGGATGAGGGTCGGCGTGCCCTTCTTCGGTTCGAGCGATCCCAGGTAGAGGACGAATGGCTCGGCGCCCAGCCGGTGGCTTGCGCGCACCTGCTGCCGCCGCTCGGGCTGCGGGCGGGCGAAGGCGGTGGGGGGGATGCCGTTGGCGATGGCGGTGACGCGTTCCCCGGGCACGCCATAGACCGCGCAGATGCGCGCGCGCGCGTGTTCGGAGACCGTGATCAGGTGGTCAGCATTGGTGGCAGCGAAACGCGACCAGCGCTGCAGGTAGTCGCGGAGCCGCGGCTGGACCCACTCGGGATGATCTTCAAACACCACGTCGTGGATGATGGATACCTGCGCGCGGGAGGTCTTGAGCGCGGGCACGGAGAAGCAGGGGTTCAGGTACACATCTGCCGCGAGGTCCTCCAGCACCTGCGGCAGGCCGAGCTGCTCGAAGTGCTCATCGATCATGCCGGCCTCGACCTGCATGAGCTCGACATCGCCGAGGTCGAGGTCCTCCGGCGGATCCGCGCCCAGAATCGCCGTCACCCGGTGTTGGCTGCGGATACGTGCGAGTTCAGGAATCAGCTGCGTCGCCGCACGTCCGATGCCACCCATATGACGATGTATGCTGCGAGCGTCGACGACCAGATGCATCAGTGGCGCCCCTCAGCGAAGGGCTCGGGTGGTAGGAGCGGCCTTGGCAGTGTCAACGGTGCATCCCTGGGCGCGGCTTGGGTGCTCCTGGCGCAACATTATCGATGGCGCCTCTCGGAATAACTCCATGGCACTCTTTTTATACCTCGCGCGCCGGATCAACAACGACGCCCCGGAAGGTCCGGCCGACTGATCGAGCATCGCGCAGGTCAGGAGTGCGACGAATGGCTGGCGGCGCGCTCCGCGCCGGCGGCTGCCGGTGTAGGGATGCCTTTCGACTTGCTCTCGGTCGCTTCCAGATTCAGCGGACCGTCCTCCATCCCTTTGCGGAACTGGCGGATGCTGCCGCCCACATCGCGTAGGAGTGCGGGGAGGCGTCGCCCGAACAGCAGCAATGCGATCACCAGGATGATGATCCAATGGATGCTGCTGCCGAAATTGGCGAGGGCGAAGGTTGGTGGGACATCCATGGTGGAGACTCCTGGCGTGAAATCTGTCATGACGCGATGACGTCGGCGAGCGTCCGCGAGGGGGAGGCGTTGCAATCGCGGGTTCTTTCAGAGCACGGGGTGACGATACCGTGGCGAAATACTCGAGGAGGATGTCCACACACGTATCACCTCTCGCCCCCTTGCGAACCCGTTTTGCCCCGTAGGGTGCAATGACTCGCCGTCGAGAGTTCATTTTCCAGGAGGACACCATGACCATTCAGCGCCGCCAATTACTCGCCCTCGCCGGTGTCGCCGGCATCGGTCTCCTCACCGCCGGCATCGGCTCCGCAACCGAATCCCGCCGCCTCGGCGTCACCAGCCTCGATGCGCTGCGGGGCGACCGCAGGTGCCTGATCCACCTCATGTTGAAGGGTGGCAACGACGGCCTGAACACCGTCATCCCGATCGCGGACCCGCTCTATGCCCGGCTGCGCCCGACCCTGGCGGTGTCCCGCGCCGACGTGCTCCCGCTGGGTGATGGCCTGGCCTTCAATCCCGCCCTGCGTCCGCTCCTATCACGGTGGGAGGCTGGACAGTGCCAGGTCCATCTCGGGATCGCTGCCCCCGTGGGCGGTTCCCACGTGAGCGCCACTGCCGCTTGGCATGCGTCTGACCTGGACGGTCGCGCCGGCTGGATCGCGAAGCTGCCCTCGTCGCACGGCCCTTCGCTGCGTCCAGACTATGGCCTGGTCTTCGGCGACGATCACGCACTGGTAAGCGGCGACCGCTTGGTCGGCATCACCATGGATGCCGGTAACGATACCGGCTTCACCACCACAACCGAAGACTCTCCCGCTGCACGCCATCGCCAAGAGATGGCGGGTCTCATCCGTCAGGCTACCGCGCAGAGCCCGTCGTTCGGCTTCACGGGCTCGGTGCTGGGGCGGCGTCTGCACCAGACCGCCGCGTTGCTGGCCGCCGGCCTGACCCCGTCCGCGGTTGTCATCTCGCACGATGGCTACGACACCCACGCTGATCAGCGTGGCTCGCACGATGCGCTGCTCGCTGACCTCGCCGGCTCACTGGACACCTTCGCCCAGGTGATGCGCTCGATCGGCCGTTGGGACGATATAGTGATCGCGACCGGTTCCGAGTTCGGCCGTCAAGCGGCCGAGAATGCGGTCGGTGGCACCGATCACGGCTCGCACAGTTGCCACTTCGTCATGGGCGGCGCGGTACGGGGTGGTTTCATCGGGCGTCAACCCGAACTCTCGGCGTGGGAGCAGGAGCCGTCCTCCGCTGGTAGCAGCTTGCGCTCGTTACGCGGAGCGGTTGCGCAGGCGATGACCGGGCAATTGCTGGTCGGCGCCTGAACCCGGCGGGTCGGCGCGGCCACCAACTCGTGGAAAAACCGCAGCCGCATGACTGCTGACCATGCGCTCTTGCGCCGGGATCATAGTCCGACCGAAACCGGCCCGTGCGAAGCGATCACGCCTTGATGATCTTGTTCATCACCGCTGACGGCTGCATGTTATCGTGTGGTGATCCGATGCCGGTGGATCCGCTGGTACCCGTCACTGGGCCGCGGTTGCCGGCGGCGAAGTTCATGTTGGCGATCCCGCTGGCCGTTGCGAACTGGGAACCATCCCACGCCGAATGGGTGTGGGGTGGAAGGTGTGACCCCGACAGGATGACGGTCTCGGCTCCGCCGATACTGCCCACCGTATTGCCCAGGATGCCCGTCCCTGCGCCACCAGTGCCGACCGTCACCCGCCGACGGAGATCGGGAAGATTGAAGGTACTGCTTCCATCGCCAACACCCCAGGTGGTTCCCAGCACGGTGAACAACGCCGCGTAGGTGGTGCGGGAAACCGCGCTCCCATCGCACAGCAGGAATCCGGCCGGCACGCTGGCGGGGCCGGCATAATCGAAAACCGCCCCGATCGGAACCAGGGCGTTGATGGCGTTCTCGATGCTGGTCCAGTTGGCATTGACGTCAGCGCCCCAGTTGGTGGAGCTGATGGCGGGCTTGATGAGAGAGATTGGCATGGGCGGCCTCGAGTGAGATTGGTGGCGGGTAATGGCCTGAACGACGATCAACGACGCGACGCGACGGCCGTGGCATCAGCAGCGGCATTGTTGAGTAGGCATCGGTGATGGGACAAGGTTGAAAAAAGCGGAGGCATTTGTTGCGTCGTAATCATAGGACAGCGCTCCGCATTAATCAGACTGTTAATGCCAACGGGCCTTTTGTCGCAGAGCCAACCAAGACCCCCTGCCCTTTGCCGAGGGTTTGTGATGGCGGGGGAGCTTCCAACCCTGGCTTTCTTCATGGATGGACCGCTCACCGTAGTCGTTCTGCGTGGCTATGAGAGTCGACCGGGAGCGGCCCCCGGCCCCGGTGAGGCGAAGGTCGACCTGAACCGTGGCCGCGGTGGCGTGATGGGGGTCAGGATAGAAGGTGACTTAAACCTCTGAGGCTGGGCCTCACCGCATGAAACCTGAGGTCCGGCCCTGCTCAGAGTTGCAGGAGATCGTTGGGATGAGACCCCTCGTCAAGCTGATGCGACCGTATCGGCGCAGAACGTGGCGCACTTGGCTATCACAACGGCGCGGTCTGCGAGTGGGATTGGTGACCGGCTGGTATCCTGGCCGTCAGATCCACCGACCGCCAAGGTCTCCACCGTTCCTGATCGAGAGGTCGGCTGCGGGGCAGCGGCGTTCCTGCGCTTGGCCCGCAGGCCGGGGCCTGCTCTCGCCGGAAGAACCGGCTCGGCCAATGCTCGCCTCTGGGTTACTGGCATAACGAGGTCGCAGATCCAAATCCTGCCTGGGTTATTGGTAAACAAAAAACCCTCGGTTTTTACACCGAGGGTTCTGTGGTTGCGGGGGCAGGATTTGAACCTGCGACCTCTGGGTTATGAGCCCAACGAGCTACCAGACTGCTCTACCCCGCGCTATGGGAGGGCGGAGCCTACAAGGGGAGAGGGGATGTCAAATAGGGCTTCCCGGAAACCCGCGCACCATGCTCGACCATGTCGTAAATCCTTTTCACAGACGACCCGCGACCGTCAACACCGCACTGCCATCCGCCGCGTTCAGGCTCTTCAATCGACCGGCCTCGTCGGCGACCACGGTGTACATGATGCCGGCGATGGTGACCGCCGTATCATTCCAGGTCAGCGTCATGGATTCGGCGGAACGCGGGCCGAACAGGTCGACGACCCGCACGCTGGCGGTACCGGTCGGGCGCCAGCCGATGGCGAGGAGCACCGGAGCGATGCGCAGATCCCATCCTCGTTCACCAGCGAGGGTGCGCGCCACCAGATCGATGCGTTTGTCGACGCCGTCACCGATGGTGGTCTCGCGGGTGATGGCGTAGCCGCTGGGGGCTGCCGGGACGGCTTTCGAGCCGCTGTCGCGACCGTTCCAGGCGACGACGCGCATGTGAGGATCGACCAGGAGGAAGGGGCAATCGCTGAGATGTGCGCCGCCCAGCTCCGCCGCGATCGGCGGCGTGTACACCAGCTGCATCACGCGATTATTGCCGAATTGTTTATCTGCGGGGGTCAACCGTGCCCAGAAACGTTGACCAGCGAACGTGCCGTGCAGCTCCTGCTGCGGGGCGTCGACGTTCGGAAGCGTCACTGCCGTGGCCGCTGCTTCCGGTTCGGCCGCCATCAGGCGGCACGGTGGCACGCTCGCAGCTCCGACGATCAGGGCGAGTGCCAGCAGCAGGGGGCGAGGATGCGAGGTGCGGATCATGAGGGCTCCAGCGCTTCAGCGGCGGGTGCGGGCGAGTTGGCCGAGGATGCCGAAGGCGAGACCGATGAAGACCATCAGGGCTCCATGTTCGGCGCGCAGGCCTCCAGTGGCGCCAAGGGGGCTGAGCATGAACGCCGTATCGAGGGGATGGTTCACGTCGTAGTAGACCCGCACGGCGCGGCCAGGCAGCGCGCGTTGGAGGGCGTCTGCCTGCGCGACATCGACGACCGGATCTGCGACCGCCTGCAAGCGATCGTCGACCAGGGTGTAACCGATGGCGTGCTCCCCGCGCGTGGGTAGCGGATACTCGTAAGCGATGGCGAGCCGTAGGCGGTCGCCCTCGGCCGGGAGGGCGATGACGTCGAGGATCTGGCCACGTACCGGTCGGAACTCGACCGCCGCCCGCACCAGCGGCCAGGCGATCACCATTCCCAGCGTTACCAGGATCAGGGAGATGAAGATCAGCGGGCGTGCCATCACGCGGCCACGACACGGTTGACCAGGCGGCCGAGCGGGCACTGACCATCGATGGCGCAGGTGACCACGTCGCCGGGCGCGAGGAAACGGGGAGGTGTGCGATAGCAGCCGACTCCGGCGGGCGTGCCGGTGCTGATCAGGTCGCCCGGTTCCAGGGTCATGAAGCGGCTGATGTACGCGATCAGCGCCGGCACGTCGTGGATGAGATCGGCGGCGGTGGCGTCCTGCAGCAGCTCATCCCCGGCGGGGCCGGCGATGCGGGTGGTCAGGCGCAGGGCGGCGAGGTCGACGATCTCATCCGGCGTCACCAACGCGGGGCCGCAGGGGAAGAACGTGTCGCAGCTTTTGGCGCGGAAGAACTGGCCATCGCTCTTCTGCCAGCGGCGGGCGGAGACGTCGTTGCCCACACAGTAGCCGGCGACGTACGACAGCGCCTCGACCGCCGTGACGCGGCGGGCGCGGCGACCGATGACGACCACCAATTCGACTTCGTAATCCGGTCCGCAGTCGTCGCTCGGCAGCACGATGTCGTCGTGCGGACCACACAACGCGGTGGGCGCCTTGGCAAACAGCAGCGGTTGTTCCGGCCACGGCTTGTCCTGCTCGGCGGCGTGGCCTTTGAAATTCAGCCCGATGCACACCACCTTGCCCGGGTCGGTCACGGGCGGGCCGAGACGCACTCCCGCAAGCGGGATGCCGCGTTCAGAGCAGCGGCCCGCCAAAGTGGCGAGACGGGGCAGGTGCGCTCCAGCGATCAGCGTGCGCACCTGGTCAGGGAGCGCGGGGTCGAGGAGGGCCACCGGAATGATATGGGTGCCATCCGGGCTGAGGACGCCCGCCCGTTCATATCCACGATCTCCGAAGCTGACCAGCCGCATGGCGTGCGAGTGTCGATCCGCCAGCGCGATGAGCAACCGCGCTCCCCGTGGAGATGCGGCGGTGCCTCCGCCACGCGGCCTGGGGGTGACCATGACCGCCGGCGCCTCGACACGCACACTGGTGGTCAGGGCGAGTGCGACCCGGTCGCTGGTGCGGTGGTGGTCGTCGCTGCGGCGGGCGTCGTCACCGGAGCGGCTGGCGTCGCCGACTCCGGTCCAACCTGGTCTGCCGGTCTGCGTCGAGCCCATTCCTCCGGCGACAGGCCCTGGACCTCCAGAGCGGCGGTCAGCACGTAGGCGACGGCCGGCACGGGCTTGTCCGCCCGCTCGCCCTCGGCACCCCACGGCTCGCCCGCCCCCACCCCCTCGTGCGGACGGTCGCTCCACATCACCAGGGTGTCGGCACCGGCGTCGACGGTCGGCTTGCGGTAACGGTAGATGCCGGCCCCGCGCACCATGGTACTGGTCGCGGGCAGGTTGCTGGCGCGCAGGAGCTGGGCGGTGGTATCCGGCCAGCTCTGATACCGGATGCGATAGTGCGTGATGGCGTCGGCGAATTGCGCGAGGCGCGCCTGCGACATCTGCCGCTGTACCGAGTGCCGGCCCTGCGCATCGCGCATCTCGCGGTTCACCAGCAACGCGCCAGCAGCCAGCACGACGAGCAGCATGAGGGCGAGGATGGTGGCTTTGTTCATCCGGTTCCGGTTCCCCGAGGTGGTCTCCGCTACGGTTTGTAGTAGCCCGAGCCGAAGGCCAGCTTGCCGGTGTCATCGCTCAGCACGCAGCGCTGGTCGCTGATGTCCTTGCCGGTCCAATTCGAGTTCTCATGGCACAACCGCAGACCGATCTGTACCTGCGAGGGACCGGCGACGTTGCCATGTTCGAGCAGGCATTTGCGGTGCACGCCGCCCCACAGGTCGCAGAACACCTTGCGCCCGATCTTCACCAGTTCGAGGTTGCGGGTCCACCCATGCTCGAAAAGACCGTTGCGCAGGCGGGCGGCGAGCCGCGGGTCGAGGGTGGTCTTGCGCCAGCTCAGCTCGGCCGGACGGCGGGCGAGAAACCACGTCAGCAGGGCATTGATCTGGGCATCGTCGAGGCCGCCGAAGTAGCTCACATCGTTGTCGATGACCTCCAGCCAGGGGCGGCGGTGCTCCTCAGCCCAGGTCACCAGCGTGCGGTCGCTCGGCGGTTTACCGAGCGTGGGATCGGCGGCGACGAAGGTGAGCGCACCGCTGGCGACGCCTTCGGTCTGGATGATCTTGCTGCTGGCGAACAGCTCCGGCAGGTTGACATCGACACGCGTACCTTCGCGGATGCGTTCGAGCTGGGGCTGCGAACCCTCGACCTGCAGCCAACCCGTCGACAGCCCCTGGACCTCGATGAAGTTCAGCGCGTCATGCGTGCTCATGTGAGTCAGGCCCACCACCCGCGAGGCGACGCGAGCGTGGGCGGGATAGCCAAGGACGGTCATCGACCAGTTGAGCAGCGCCATGCGGATCCGACGGGGTTGGACGGGGAGACTAGAAGGAGAGCGGCGACCGACAACCATTCCCTGGGCTGACTCCGACCGGGTTCAGCGGTACGGCGTTGCCGAATCGGCGGTGGCCGGCCTACTGCCGCCCATGCCCGCCGAGGTTCCCCGCCATCTCTATCTGCATGTGCCGTACTGCGCGGCCAAATGTCCGTACTGCGATTTCAATTCGATCGCCGGACGGGACACGGAACACGCGGCCTATGTCGATGCGCTGCTGCTGGAGGTGACCCGCCTGCCGCGTGGACCCTACGACACCATCTTCATCGGCGGCGGCACCCCGACCCTCCTGGGGGCGCGCCTGCTGGCCAGATTGATGGCGGGCCTGGCCGCCCACCTGCACCTGGCCCCCGGCTACGAATGGACCTGCGAGGCCAATCCTGGCTCATCCGACGCCGAACGTTTCGCCGTCCTCGCTGAACATGGCGTCAACCGGCTGTCGCTCGGCGTCCAGTCGACCCACGACCATCACCTGAAATTCCTCGGACGGGTGCATGGCGCGGCTGAGGCCGATCGTGCCATCGAGCTCGCCCGCCGGGTGGTGCCACGGGTGTCGGCCGACCTCATCATGGGCCTGCCTGGGCAGACCGACGAAGAGCTGCGCCAGGACCTGCAGCTTTATCGACGCCACGACCTCGCCCATGCCTCGGTCTACCATCTGACCTATGAACCCGGCACCGAGTTCCATGCGCGGCGGGGACGCGGAGAACTGCGCGACGTCGCACCCGAGGACAGCCGTCGCCAGTTCGACCTGTTATGGGATGCCTTCTCCGCGCTCGGGCTGGAGGCGTATGAGACCAGCAACTTCGCCCGCGTGGGCCACGCCTCGCGGCACAACCTCGCCTACTGGCGCCGCCAGGACTACCACGCTGCCGGCGCCGGTGCGGTCAGCACGGTGGCGGGGGTGCGCATGACGCGCGAGAAACATCCTGCCGCCTACATCACCAGCATCACCGCAGGTGGTGATGCGGCGTGGCGCAGCGAGGCCATGGGTGCCGCGGAACGCCTGGCCGAGACCTGGATGCTCGGCCTGCGACTGACCCGTGGCGTGGTGCTGGCGGAGGTGCGGGCGCAAGGTGACCAGGAGACGCGCTGGCGTGCACGTGCCGATGCGTTGATCGGGGAAGGCCTGCTGGAAGAAGCCGATGACCACCTGCGGCTGACCCGCAGCGGCCGGCCGGTACAGGACGAGGTGACGGTCTACCTGATGCCGTGATTGCGTTGCGCGAGCGGGACAGCGGTGCGAGCTTCGTGGGACAGCCGTGCAAAGTGCGAGGTGCGACGTGCGAGGTTTTTGACCTGGAGCATGGCGTCACCAGGAACGTGGATCGTCATGACCGTCGTCCGTGGGCGGACGTTCCTGGTAGCGGATGGCGGCAGTGGGGAAACTTCGCACCGCACACCTCGCACCTCGTGCGCGCAGCGCACGCTTCACGTCTCGCGGAATTCCCTGATGCGGAGCGTGCATTCATGCATCACCGCCATGGCGGTATGCTCATCGGTCAGGCCGAGAGAGAGGTGTACCCACACGTAATACATGGCGAAGGCCTGCGAGGGGACGCGGCGCATGGCCAGCCATTCCGGTCCGATGTTGCTGACGTCAGCCTCCATGGCGGTGATGGTGGCGATCAGTTCGGCGAGGGCGGAACGACTGGGCGCGGCCTGACGGTTGGCCAGGGCGAGCACGATGGCGTTCTGCAGCAGGCAACCGTGGTCGGCGATGAAGGGGAGATCGCCCGTCAATGCGAGTTCATTGACGCCGTTGCTGCAGGCGAAGGCGGTGATGATCTCGTCGACCCAGGACGCGGCGTCGCCCGGGGCATCGACGTTGATCGCAAGCGGCTGGTCGTCGCCATGATCCCCTGGGCATTCGTGCCAGCATGCCCGCGCCACCGCCTGGCCTGCGGACCGCTCGAGCACTCCGGCGCGGATGTGGGCGGCCAGATAGAACAACAGGAAGAGCTGGGCCTCGCTGACGACTTCGCGCAGCTCTCCCGGCAGATCGTTGCGCAGGGCGTGGGCGAGATCGTCGACCGCCTCCAGTTCGTCGAGCTCGCATTCCGGCGTATCGGCAGCGTCGCTCAGGCCACGCGCCAGTTGGCAGGAACTGATGGCATGGCGCTGCATGAAGCTCAGCCAACGTTGCTGATCCGGTTCATCCTCCAGCCCTGCGCCAGCGGCTGCCATGGCAGCGATCTCGAGGTGATCGAGCACCTCGCTGAGCCAGTCGGTGGAGAGGGATGGGGGAGGAGTGGGCATGCGTGCGGGCGATCGGCTTGGGTTCCACCTTCGTCCTGGGATCGCCGCTGCCAAGTATTTCCCTGGTCGTCGCGGGCTGCGCGACCAGGGCCGTCAGATGCCCCTCCGGTGTCCAGCTATTCGGCCGCCGAGCGCACCATGGTATCCCACGTCCGCGTGCAGGTTATGGCCGTGGGACTGATCAGGCCGCACAGGTCCGGATCGGGAAGACGGATCTGACTCCGTACCAGGACTCCATCACCGGCCTGCGCCGGCAGGATCTGGACCATCTCCGGGCGTCCGAATGCCGTGCCCGCCCACTCCTGCAGATCGCTCATCAGATCATGAGCCAGGATGTCGCAGTCGGCGGCATGCAGCATGATGAAGCTCAGGTCGGCCAGGCGGCGGACGAAATACACGTGGTGGGTTCCGGACAACAACGCGAGGTGCAGGATCACCTCGTCATTGAGGATGCGCAGACCACGCAGACTGAACACCGACAGCGGTTCGTCCTTGTTCTTCACCTTGAGTGGCGGCATCGCCACCCCGTAGCCGGTCCCGCCGAGCGCCAGCCACGCGGCGTTGCTGATCAGCACGTGTCCGCGTCCGGCGGTGGCTTCGAGGCGTTGCGCGGTATTCACCGTGTCGCCGAGCACGGTGTACTCCTTGCGCTCCTCGGTGCCGATGTTGCCGGCGACCACCGCGCCGCTGTTGAGGCCGATGCCCATCGCCAGGATCGGCTGGCCGTCACGTGCCTGCAGGCTGTTGAATCCGACGAGGGCGTTCTGCATCGCCAGGGCCGCGGTCGCGCCGTTGATGGCGGCATCGCCCTTGTCGATCGGCACGCCCCACACCGCCATGATCGCATCGCCCATGAACTTGTCGACCGAACCGGCATGGTTCTGGATGCATGGGACCATGCGGTTGAAGTAGGCATTCATCAGCGCGACCACGTGTTCCGGCAGCAGGCGCTCGGACATGCGGGTGAAACCGATGACGTCGGAAAAGAGGATGGTGGCGCGGTAGGTGCTGCCGCCCATCGCCATCGCCACGTTGCCGCTCTTCACCTGGTCGGCCAACGCTCCGGGCAGGTAGCGGATGAGGTTGTTGCGCTGCGTGGTCTCGTGCTGCACATCGCGTAGCAGTTGCACGTTGTGCATGGCGATGGCGGCTTGTTGGCAGACCGCCACCGCGAGCTCGAGGTCTTCGCGGGTGAAAGCGCGTTTGCTGTCGGGAGTGTCGATCTGGAGCAGCCCGAGGATGTCGTCGCCGACCATCAGCGGGATGGTCATGGCAGAGCGTATCTTCAGCGAGATGATCGACATCCCCTGATCGAAATCGCCGCTGTTCTGATCGCTGAACAGGAAGGCGGATTTCGACTCCAGGGCTTGGCGGCAGATGGTGGTCGAGACCGAGAGATTCTCGGTCACGCCCTTGCGGTTGCGCATCGCCTTGGCTTCGAGCTTGCCGACTTCGCTGCCGAGCATGAGGAAGCCGCGGTCGGCCTGCGGAAAGACCTCCAGCAGGGTGTCGATGATGCGGGTGCTGACCTCATCCTCGTTGGTGATCTTCACCAGCGCCTTGGAGACCTGGATGATGGCGTTGAGCCGCTGCGCCAGGACCTTGGCATCGACCCCTTGCGAGCGCACGTCCGACAGCGGCATGACGATGCTCTGGCTGAGGTCCGCTTCGCGTTCCTTGAAACCGAAGATCGAACTCGAGTGGGCATCACTCGGGATCTTGTGCATCTGCACGCGGATGCGGGTCTCGCCCAGGCGGACCACATCGCCGTCCTTGGCCGTCACCGGTGCCGGAATGCGCTGGTCATTGACGTAGGTGCCATTCGACGAGCCGTTGTCGGCCACCACCATCATGGCGCCGTCCCATTGGAAGCGCACGTGTTGCCGGCTGGCGTTGGGATCTGGTACTTCAAGCGAACAGTCTGGACTGCGCCCACCGATGAGCGATTTGTTCACGGGGACGACTTCACCCGCACGAGCACCAGTCAGGAACACCAGTTCGTACATGCCGCCGACCCTAGCCATGGCAGCAGGGACGGGCAACCCCCGAACGGCAGAGCGGGCGACCGTCGGCAATGGCGGGGCACGGGTCGTGTGACATCAGGCTCGCAGCGGCGTGAATGTTCGCCGGTACCGAATGCGGCGTGTGGCATGGACGAACGGGTCTACAGGCGCATGTGCGTGCCGACAACGCCGCACGTCGCACTCTGCACTTCGCACTGGCGAGCTACGCGAGCCCTTATTTCCCCTATTTCGAGGTGATCATCCACATCGCGAAACAGGTGGCTGCGGCGATCCACCCCAGACCCATCAACACCAGCAAGGCGGTGATCTGGGTCGAACGTGCCGCGAGGTCCCGTTCCAAGGAGGCGATGCGTTCCTTCTCGGCGGTGATGACGTTGAGGATCTGGCTGCGCGACGAGGGGATGGCGCCTTCGGCATGCGCCACGTCGATGCGCAGCAGATCCATGTCCTGGATCACCTCCTCCGGCGTCTGGTAGCGATCGATCGGCTGCTTCGCCGTCATCTTGCTCAGCATGCGCACGAGGTCCTTGGGCAGGTCCTTGCGCAGTTCATTGAGCTTGGGTGGCTCGGTCTCGATGTGATCGCGCATCACCTTGCTGCAGGTGCCCTGGAACAGGGTCTTGCCGGTGAGCATGTGGAACAACGAGGCGCCCAGCGAATAGATGTCGGAGCGCACGTCGAGGTTGCGTTCACCGCGCGCCTGTTCCGGGCTGATGTAGTCCGGGGTGCCGATGGTGGTGCCCTCCTGCATCAGCTCGGAATCCCACACCGACTGGATGAAGCCGAAGTCGCCCAGCTTCACCGTGCCGTCCTTGGTCACCATGATGTTGGCCGGCTTGATGTCGCGGTGCACGATGTTGTGGTTGGCGAGATACTTCAGCGCTTGGCACACCTGCATGCAGATGTTGGTGACCTTTTCGACCGGCAGGGCGCCTTCGTGGCGGATGAGGTCCTCGACCGTGACGCCGTCGATGAACTCCATCGAGAAGTAGTACTTCCCCTGGTATTTGTTGACGTCGTAGACCTGGATCAGGTTCTGGTGATTGAGTTTGCCGGCCGCGCGTGCTTCGAGCAGGAAACGCTTGCGGAACTCTTCATCGTCGGCCCATTTGTTGTGCAGGATCTTCAGCGCAACCGTGCGGTGCATGGTCAGCTGCTCGGCCAGGTAGACCTCGCCCATGCCGCCTTCGCCGATGCGCCTGACCAGCTTGTAGCCGCCGATCTGTTTGTTGACCAGCATCCCGCCTTCGCTCTTGGCGCGCTCGTCGCGCACGATGCGGCGCAGCGCCTTGGTCAGGCGATCGGCGGTCGTGGAGTCGATGGTGCCTTCGGACACCAGGATGTCGGCGAGCGGCTTCTTCGAGTCGCGGACCCGGTCCATGGCGATGTCGAACTGGTCGGGCGTGATGAGACGTCCCTCGATGGCCAATTGGCCATAGCGGAAGTCCTCATCCAGTTCAGGTGCGTTCGCTCCGTTGGTGACCACGTCGTTGCCGTCCTAACTCCAGATCCCTGCGGTAACCACATCAGCATGGCTCGTGACGAGCGGGCGGCCGGCAGGGGGCGGCAGCCGATGGCGATGTGAGCACTTGTCAACCATATCCCTGGGAGGTGAAGCGGACATGGCTCCCTTTCGCAGCACCTGGCTGCCACTTCACACACCCGGTCGCGTGTGCGAAGCCCAGGACGCCGCCCAGGTGGACAGCTGTCCGTGGCATTTCTCGACGCCGGCGCGGTGCGCAGGTTCTCGCGTCGGCGCTGGGCTTGCAGCCGTCGGGCTGGGATCCAATCTGCGCCCTTCCACCTGCTGCGGGGCCGATCATGAGCGAATCCTACCTTCCCACCCATGAATGGGCACGCGCCGAAGGCAACCTGGTGGTCATCGGCCTTTCCCCGTTCGCCGCCGGTGAAGTCGGAGAAGTCATCCACGTGCAGCTCCCGGCGGTCGGCAGCAACCTGAGTCGCGGCAAGGCCTGCGCCGAGATCGAATCGGTGAAATCGGTGAACGACTACTACAGCCCGGTCGACGGCAGCGTGGTCGAGATCAACCCGGCGCTGGCCAATCAGCCGGAATTGGTGAACAGCGATCCGCTCAAGGCGGGCTGGTTCGCCAAGATCAAGCCGACCAAGCCCGACGCGCTCGCCGGTCTGCTGTCGTCGGCGGACTACCAGGCGAAGATCACCAAATGAATATCCGTCCGCTGTCCGCTGTCCGCTGTCCGATGTCAAAATATCGGACATCGGACAGCG
>JANPIY010000508.1:0-2979 GCA_031425255.1 Planctomycetota bacterium | reverse complement strand
TCACAGCATTGCCCGCGCGCCAGTACTAGGTGCGAGGAGTCTCAATGCCGGAAGTGCCGCACTCCGGTCATGACCATCGCGATGCCGGCCTGGTCCGCCGCCGCGATCACCGCGGGGTCGCCCTTGCTGCCGCCGGGCTGGACCACGGCCGTGATGCCGGCCTTGGCCAGGGTTTCCAGGCCATCGGGGAAGGGAAAGAACGCGTCGCTGGCGGCGACGCCACCCGTAGCGCGGTCCTTAGCCAAGGTGGTGGCGATCCAGGTGCTGTTGACGCGGCTCATCTGACCAGCGCCGGCGCCCACCAGCTCACCATCCTTGACGATGCAGATGGCGTTCGACTTGAGGTGTTTGCACACCAGCCAGGCGAACTCGAGGTTCTTCAGCTCGGCGACGGTCGGCTGACGTTTGCTGGCGACCGTGAGCTTCGCCGGTTCCCAGCCGAGCGTGTCGTAGTCCTGCAGCAACAGCCCACCGAGCACGTTCTTGGCATAACGCGCGCCGGTTGGCACACCCTGCCAGGTGCCGACCGCGAGCAGACGTACGTTGGCCTTCCACTTCGGCTTGGTGGTGAGGATGAGCAGGGCCTCGGGCGTGAACTCGGGCGCGATCACCACCTCGACGAACTGGCGCGGCACCATCGCCTCGGCGGTGGTGGCATCGACCACACGATTGAGCGCGATGATGCCACCGAAGGCCGCCTGCGGGTCGCCGTCGTAGGCGCGGGCAAATGCATCCGCCAGTTCGGCGGCGGTAGCGCAGCCGCAGGGATTGGTGTGTTTGATGATGGCGCAGGCCGGCGTGGCGAACTCGTTGACCAGGCACCACGCGGCGTCGGCGTCCATCAGGTTGTTGTAGGACAGTTCCTTGCCGTGGAGCTGGCGCAGCTTGCCGACGCCGGCCGCGCCTGGGCTACGGATGTCATTAAGCGCCGCGAGCTGGTGCGGGTTCTCGCCGTAGCGCAGGTCCATCACCTTCTTGAGCGGAAGGGCGTTCTCGGTCGGGAAGCCCTCTTCCGCGGGAAAGCTGGCGATGCGGGTCAATTCATCGGCGATCAGCGCATCGTAGCGCGCGGTGGTGCGGAACACCGTGCGCGCGCAGCGCTCACGGAAGGCCAAGGTGGTGTCGCCGCCGTTGGCGTCCATCTCGCTGATGCAACGGCTGTAGTCGCTCGGCTCGACGATCACCGTCACCGCCGCATGGTTCTTGGCCGCCGAACGCAGCATCGACGGGCCGCCGATGTCGATCTTCTCGATCTTGTCGGCGGTGGAGACTCCGGCCTTGTCGGCGGTGGCCTCGAAAGGGTAGAGGTTCACCACCACCAGATCGATCAGGTCGATGCCATAGGTCGCGGCCGAGGTCAGATGCTCCGGCACCGCGCGGTTGGCCAGCAGGCCGCCATGGATCATCGGATGGAGCGTCTTCACCCGGCCATCCATCATCTCAGGGAAGCCGGTGTACTCGGCCACTTCAGTGACCGGGATGCTGGCATCCTTGAGTGCCTTGTAGGTGCCGCCGGTGGAGAGCAGATGCACGCCGCGCTCATGCAGGGCCTTGGCCAAGTCGACCACGCCGGTCTTGTCGAAGACGGAGAGCAGGGCGCGGCGGATGGGCATGACGGAAGCTCCTGAGACGGCTGGAGCGGCGCAGGGTCCAAGGCTCACCCAGGGCGGCAAGGGGGGAGGCGCAGAGGCTTATGGTCCACGCCGCAACCGTCACGGAGCGCCTGATTTCTCGCGTGCACCAATGGTAACGATCGTTACCAAGTGCTCATGATGCCCACGTCCGCTGCACGTTCCTGGTCCCAACTCCGGAGGTTCATGACCATCGTCCTGGCCACCGCCGTGATCGGCTTGCTGCTGCTCGCGATCCTGCTCTATCGCGGTCAGGACGGCATGATCTTCCATCCGCGGCCCTACGCTGCGCAGGAGCTCGCGCAGCTGCGACCCGGGCTCATCGCCCTGCGCACGCCGGGCGGATCACTGGTCGCATTCTATCGCGCCCCTGCCGAGGGCTCGATCCCGCAGCGGGTGTGGCTGCTATTCGGCGGCAATGGCGACCAGGCGCTGCGCTGGGACCATTTCGCGCGCACGCACGCCGCCACGGGGACCGGCTTCCTGATGCTGGAATACCCTGGCTACGGCGCCTGCGCCGGCGTGCCGGGCCAAGCGTCGATCCTGGCTGCCAACGAGCAGGCGCTCGGCCTGCTCGCGCAGCACCTCGGCCTGCCGGCGGCCGATCTGGAGCAGCGCACTTGCGCGCTCGGCCATTCGCTCGGGGCAGCGGCGGCGCTGCAGTACGCTGCGCGTCACCCGGTCGGCCGCCTGATCCTGATCTCGCCCTTCACGACCATGAAGGCGATGGCTGCCCGCCAGGTCGGCTGGCCACTGTGCGAACTGCTGGTGCACCGTTTCGACAACCTCGCGCGCCTGGACGAGATCGCCGCCAGATCCGGCCTGCCGCCGACCACGATCTTCCATGGCGCCAACGACGGTCTGATTCCACCGGAGATGAGCCGCGCGCTGGTGGCGGCGCATCCCGCGATCCGCCTGCAGGTGCTGCCCGGCGCTGGGCACAACGACGTGCTCGACCTGGGAGAGCGCGAGATCGACGAGGCGATGCGACCGTAGGCTTCATGATGTCCGCGTCCGCGCGGGCGACGATGGTACGCCACCCTCACCCTCCAGGCGCGACGACCTTCAGCCCGCGACCGCCGTGCGCGTGCCAGAGAGTTCGCGCTGGAACACCACGTCCATCGCCGCCAGGCGGTAGGCCTCGGCCAAGGTGGGAAAATTGAAGGTGTTGGCGATGAACACGTCGACGTCCATGCCGGCGATCAGCGCCATCTGGCCGATGCCGACCAGTTCGGCGGCGCCCTCGCCGACCACCTGGACGCCGAGGAGCTTTCGCCCGGCGCCGTCCGTCACCAGCTTCAGCAGGCCGTCCTGGATCGCGGCGATCTGACCGCGGGCGAGGTCGCTG
>JANPIY010000507.1:0-1895 GCA_031425255.1 Planctomycetota bacterium | reverse complement strand
CATCTCGATACGCTTGAGGCAGCGCCCCAGGTGCAGATCTTCGCCACGGATATCGACGAGACGGCGATCGAGAACGCCCGCGCCGGCCTGTACCCACCCACGCTGCTGGACAAGATGCGCCCTGCGCGCCGGGCGCGGTTTTTCGCGGCATCGCAGAACGGCTACACGGTCAAAAAGGAAATTCGCGACCTCTGCACCTTCTCGCCGCACAGCTTGGTGCGGGACCCGCCCTTCTCGCGCATGGACCTCGTCTCCTGCCGCAACCTGCTGATCTATATGGATACTGACCTGCAGGCGGCGGTGATCCCATATTTCCACTACGCCCTGGTACAGGGCGGCGTGCTGCTGCTTGGCAGCTCCGAGACGGTGGTGCGGCACGAGGCGCTGTTTACCGCGCTGGACAAGGAGCATCGCATCTTCCTCCGCCGCGATGGGCCGACGCCGACGTTGCGGCCGCCCACCCGTCCCCTGCCGCATGGCGCCCCGCCGCTCGCCACGCCGATCGTATCGGCGGCGGAAACCCTGTCTGCCCGCCGGGATCGAACGCGCGCGCTGGACCGGGCGAGCAGCCGGGTGCTTGAGCGCTTCGCCGCTCCCTATGCCGTCGTCACGGCAGGGGGAGAACTGCTGCATTACTCCAGCCGTGTGGGCAACTTCCTTCAGCCGGCCTTGGGCGCACCCAGCCGGAGCATCTTCGACATGGCGCGCCTTGGCCTGGGCCTGCCGCTGCGCGCCGCGCTGCGCACCGCCATCGCGACCAACCGTCCGGTCGAGCAGGTCGTCACCGTCGATTCTTCATCCAGCCCCACGCGGCAAGTCACGCTGATCGTCGAGGCGTTAACGTCCAGCGGGGCGGAGCAGTACTTCCTTGTCGTTTTCCGCACTGCGGAGATGAAGGGAGAGGCGCCGGAAACCGGTGGCAGCCCGTTGGCCACACAAACGACCGACGCTGCCTCCCTGGCCCTCATCGCGCAGATGGACAGCGAAATGCAGTCCTCCCGCGACGAGCTTCAGGCCTTGTTCGAGGAACATGAGTCCGCGCTGGAAGAAGTTCGCAGCTCGAACGAGGAATTGCATTCGCTCAATGAAGAGCTGCAATCCAGCAACGAGGAGCTGGAAACCTCCAAGGAGGAAATCCAGTCGATCAACGAGGAGCTGCAGACCGTCAATGCGCAGCTTATCACCAAGGTCGATGAGCTGGACCGGGTGAACAGCGACCTGCGGCATCTGTTCGACAGCACGGCGGTCGCGACCATCTTCCTGGATCAGCACTTTGTCATCCGCAACTTCACGCCTGAGGTCGCGAAGATCTACAACCTGATCACGAGCGACCGCGGCCGCTCTCTCAACGACATCGTCAGCAAGCTGGATTACGACGCCTTGTCTGACGATGTGAACAGGGTGCTGACCACGCAGCAGCCGGTGGAGCGGCGGGTCACGCGGCGTGACCGGACAGCGCACTACCTGTGCCGCATCATCCTCTACCGAAGCCCGGCGGGCGAGGTGGAGGGCACGCTTGTCACCTTCGTGGAGGTCACCAGCCTGGTGCGGGTTGAGACCCAGCAGATGCTGATCGACGAGCTGAACCACCGGGTGAAGAACATGCTGGCCGTCGTGTCGTCCCTGGCTGAGCAGACCGCCGCGGGTTCAGCCTCGATCGATGCCTTTCAGGCGGCCTTCCGTGGGCGGCTCGGGGCGCTGAGTTCCACCTATGGGCTGCTGAGCCGGGATGGTTGGGCTTCGGTCGATCTGCACGAGATCATCGATGCCGAGCTGCGGCCGTTCACCGCCGCCGATGACGGCAACGTCACCGTCCGCGGACCCGCGCTGCGACTGAACACCAATGCCGCGCTGGTGCTGGGCATGATCCTGCATGAACTGGCGACCAACGCCGT
>JANPIY010000506.1:0-3432 GCA_031425255.1 Planctomycetota bacterium | reverse complement strand
ATCAGCGGCACGAACGGCACGCCGCCGACCGGCATGCAGCCACTCCTGGCGGAGTGGCCGATCTGGCAGGCCCTGGAGGCGACCCCGCGATTCGCCACCACCTGGCCCCTGCCGATGCAGGGCGGCACCTTCACGATGACTATTCCCCGCCTCGCCGATGACGGGTCCGACCGCGCCTTGTCGCGTTTCATCCTCATCCACCGGCACGGGACGCGCGACACCGTGCTCTCCCATGGTCGTTGGGCCGATGTGATCCCGGCAGCGGCGGCGCTGCCGGTGGTTCAGCAGCGCAGCAAGAAGGGCCTGGGCGGTTTCACCACCGGACCACGTCCGGTGAGCGACCTCGATGAGTTGAACATCGGCAGCATCACGGTGAACGTGGTGCTCTCGGGCCTCTTCCAGGCCGTTCCCGGCGACGGCGCCGAGGCCATCACCGTGGGTGGGCGCACCTGGTACGTGCGCAGCAAAGCCTTCGAGGGTCTCGACGCCAGCATGCTGGCAGCGGCCAAGCGCGGCATCGTGGTGCTCGGCATCATCCTGGTACCGCCGGCGCGCTCCTGGGGCGCCAAGCAGCTGGGCACGTTGCTGCAGCATCCCGATTACGATGACGCCGGCATCTTCACCATGCCCAACCTCACCAGCGCCGAGAGCACCGCCGCCTACACCCTGGCGCTCGACCTGCTGGCCAAGCGCTACAGCCGCGCCGATGGCAGGTATGGCCGCATGCACCATTGGATCATGCACAACGAGGTCGACATGGGCTGGGTGTGGACCAACTGCGGCAAACGACCGGAGCTGGTGTTCTTCGACCAGTACTACCGCTCGATGCGCCTGGCCCACGCCGTGCTCCGCCGCCAGGATCCCCACGCCCAGGTGTTCATCTCGCTGACGCACCATTGGGGCACTACTGGCGATCCGTCGACCTGTTTCCCCTCGCTCAATCTGTTGAACCATCTGCTGGCGCTCTCGAAGGCTGAAGGCGACTTCGAGTGGGGCCTCGCCCACCATCCCTATCCCGCGTCGTTGCTGGAGCCGAAGACCTGGCTGGACCGTGGCGCGGAGTTCCGCCTCGACACGCCCAAGATCACCTTCCGCAATGTCGAGGTGCTCGACGCCTGGGTCCGTCAGCCGGCGGCGATGTTCCAAGGCCACAAGCCGCGCAGCATCCATCTCAGCGAACAGGGCCCGAACTCGCCGGACTACAGCGCTCAGTCCCTGGATGAACAAGCCGCCGCCATGGCCTACGTGTGGAAGAAGATCGCCCGGCTCGACACCATCCACGGCTTCGAATACCACAACTGGGTCGACAACCGCCACGAGGGCGGCCTGCGCATCGGCCTGCGGCGCTTCCCCGACGACCAGGAGCAGCCGATGGGCGCCAAACCGGTGTGGCACGTCTATCAGGCCCTGGGTACGCCGCAGGAGGACCAGGCCTGCGCCTTCGCTTTACCACTGATCGGGATCACGGGCTGGAACGAGGCGATTCATCAGGGGCCGATTCCGGCAAAATGAACGTCGGGCACCCTCCCTGACGAGGGTCGCTGGTGCGCTGCGCCGGTACGTCCAATCAGCGGTGAAAAGCACGTGTATCCTCGGAATCGCCGACCGTGGACCCCGCACCCCGGACGCCGGACCCTCCTTGACGGTTCGTATTGCGCCCCACCCTTCCCCCTCGCGACGCTTCCGGGCAAAAACACGGCGACGCGTCGAAGAAGGCGGGACGAGGCATGGCCAAGCAGAAGGTCGAATACGACGAGAACGCGATCAAGAGCCTCGACGCCCTGGCGCACATCCGCCTGCGCACCGGCATGTACATCGGGCGCATCGGCGACGGCACCAATCCCAACGACGGCATCTATGTGCTGATGAAGGAGATCGTCGACAACTCGATCGACGAATTCATCATGGGGGTCGGCAAGAAGGTCGAGATCACCCGCGAGGACAACACCGTCACCATCCGCGACTTTGGGCGCGGCATCCCACTGGGCAAGGTCATCGACTGCGTCAGCCAGATCAACACCGGCGGCAAGTACAACGACGACGTCTTCCAGTTCTCGGTCGGCCTGAATGGTGTCGGCACCAAGGCGGTCAACGCGCTCTCCGAACGCTTCGAGGTCATCAGCTACCGCGAAGGCCAGTTCAAGCGCGCGACCTTCAAGCAGGGCAAGCTCAAGGATGAAGAGGACGGCAAGACCAAGGAGCCCAACGGCACCTACGTCTGCTTCAACCCCGACCCTGAGATCTTCAAGAAGTTCGCCTGGCACGACGAGTTCATCGCCAAGCGCCTGCAGTATTATTGCTACCTCAACGCCGGCCTGGCGATCACTTATAACGGCACCACCTACCAGTCGAAGGCCGGCCTCAAGGATCTCCTCGCCGCCGAGATCGGCGAGGAGAAGACCCACTACGAGGTCTTCCACGAACGCGCCGACAAGGTCGAGTTCGCCTTCACCCATACCGGCACCTACGGCGAGACCTACTTCAGCTTCGTCAACGGCCAGTTCACCAACGACGGCGGCACCCACCTGGCGGCCTTCCGCGAGGGCGTGCTCAAGGGCGTCAACGAATTCAGCGGCAAGAACTTCGCCGGCGAGGACGTGCGCGACGGCATCTGCGGCGCGATCGCCATCAAGCTGCAGGATCCGATCTTCGAATCACAGACCAAGAACAAGCTCGGCAGCGACGTGCGCTCGTGGGTGGTCCCGATCATCAAGGACGCGATCGAGAAGTGGCTGCACCAGAACCCCGAGGTCGCGACCAAGCTGCTGGAGAAGATCAAGGCCAACGAACGTCTGCGCACCGAGCTGCAGAAGATCAAGAAGGAGGCGCGCGAGCGCGCCAAGTCGGTCGCGCTGCGTATTCCCAAGCTGCGCGACTGTGAGATCCATCGCCACGATCCGGCGCCCAAGGAGGGCAAGAAGCAGGGCAAGGACCGCCGCGAGGAGACCAGCCTGTTCATCACCGAAGGCGACTCCGCCGGCGGCAGCCTGGTGATGTGCCGGGACGTCGAGACCCAGGCGATCTTCACCATCAAGGGCAAGCCGCTGAACTGCTTCGGGCTGGGCCGCGAGACCGTCTACAAGAACGAAGAACTCTACAACATCATGTCCGCGCTCGGCATCGAGAACGGGCTCGACAACCTGCGCTACAACCGCGTGATCATCGCCACCGACGCCGACGTCGACGGCATGCACATCCGCAACCTGCTGCTGACCTTCTTCCTGCGCTTCTTCGAGGACCTGGTCAAGAACGGCCACGTGTTCTTCCTCGAAACCCCGCTGTTTCGCGTGCGCAACAAGCAGCAGACCAAGTACTGCTACAACGAGGCCGAGCGCGACGCCGCGCAGGCCGCGATCAAGAACCCCGAGACCACGCGCTTCAAGGGTCTGGGCGAGATCAGCCCGAAGGAGTTCGGCCAGTTCATCGGCTCCG
>JANPIY010000505.1:0-4156 GCA_031425255.1 Planctomycetota bacterium | reverse complement strand
GTCGGCTGCGGCCGCGTCAGACGAACCATTTGGTGCTCAACATGGCCTGTGGCCATGCCTCCGCTTCAAACGGTCCGTCTTCCTTGCCTCGCTCGACGATGGCTCGGGCTCGCTACGGGATGGGTTGTGAAACCAGCTCTTATCAGGGTGACGGCAGTCGATCCGCAGAGCGCAGAGCCAGGGCATCTTCACCCTGCGCCCTCTGCGCCGCCTCTGCGCGTTGATCAGTTCGCAGGTTCCTTCCGGCAGAAAGCAACCACACGGAATGCCGCAGAGTCGTCGTGGCCCGTGGTCTGGTCAGGTCAGGTCAGGTGCGCGACACCAGGTCCGCCTCGGCGACATCACTGGCCTTGACCGCTTGCAGCCAGCTCTGCACCAGTCGGTGGTTCTCATGCCAGCAGACGGCACGGGCAGTGACCACCGCGGTCTCATCGCGCAGGGTGCAGATGGCATCCGCCAGTTCCCAGACCAGGTCGATGCCCCCCATCAGGAGCTCACCCAGACGCTGACGGAGGTCCTCATCCACGATCTCCGGCCGTTGCCGGGCCCGGCCCACCACCTCCGTCAACCGCTGCACCAGCATGGTGGTGGCGGCCGCACCAACGAGGGTGGCCGACCCCAGCACGGCCTTCAGATCCCGAAGGAGATGGTCCAACAACGGCACGAGCTGATCCTGCGCCGGATAACGCAGCGCGCGGCCGCGTCGTTCCATGGTGCTGCGCAATTCTGCGTCGATGAATCGCCGATAGTCCTGCAGCAAGGGCTCCGGTGCCTCCAGCGCTGAGGTTGTTGGCAGGGTGGTGTCCGCGGTCGGCGGACGGAGCGGAGCCCCGGCGCGATCATCGATCAAGCGACGACGGGCGCTGAGCGCCAGACCGTGGTGCAGGGTGCCCAGCGTCAGATCGAGTGGTTCGTCGACGGCGATCACCAGGGTCGCCCAGGAGAGTGAGGCGCGCAGGTGGCCGATCTGATCAGGCGCATGTTCCGCCAGCAGCACCACCAGCGGGTGGCGTTGCCGCAGTGCCTGCGGAATGGCCGCATCCACCGTCAGCGGCAACACCACCACGTCGGCTTCCCGCGCACGTTCGCCTACCTCCGCCATGTCGCAGCGGTCGATGCACAGATGGTCGCTGAGGGATTCCGGCCAGGTACCGGTCAGGGAATCGACGGTCAGGATCATGGGATGGTCACCTTGTGTGAACGTTTACCGACATCGCCACGGTGAGATCCACCCGCCAGCGCCGCCAGCTCATCGACGGCGTCGGTCACCGGGCGGGTGGGCAACCAGGAGTGCCTCAGGACACTGCGACCTATGCGATCATCATCGACGACGAGGGTACGCATAAAGATGTCTTCCCGGGAGCTGGAATACGGTCTCGGGAGTATGTCCTCAGCGGGCGGAGAAGTCCAACCCCGGACCGGTATCCCACTCGGCGCCGTGGCGCTTACCGGCGTTGAACGATAGCGGTTACGAAGACGCCCACCGGCGACGCATCAGTGCACGACCATGCCGCGGTCGAGGATCCATTTTCCTCTGCCGGCCTCGCACCGGAGGCGACGTCCCGAAATGTATTGGGGTGGTCTCGCCGGGGAGCTCCCAGCAGTACGAGCGGGCTAGCTGCACGGACGGCAACGTGGCCTCGATCGGGAGATCGCTGTCATCGCAGTGGGACGCGAAACGGAGTTCAGATCCTGGATGGTGGGGCGGTGCTGTCGCGCACCACCAGCTCAGGCACCAGCACTTCGCGTCGACCGCGCAGGCGCAGGCGCGCAGTGCGATCAGTCGCCAATTCCAAGGCCAGCTCCGCCGCGCGGCGCCCCATCTGCACCAGCATATGGCTGACCGTGGTCAGGCGCGGATGCAGGTAGGCGGCCATGAAATCGTCGAAGCCCACTACCGACATCTGCGTCGGGATGGCGACACCGGCGGACAACAACGCCGCATAGGCACCGACGGCGGTGAAGTCGTTGTAGCAGATGATGCCGGTGAAGGTGCGGGGCATGCGCAGGCGTTGAGACAAGGCCTTGGTCGCGGCGTCGATCATCGAGGTGCGGCGGTGACGTGGCTCCGGCACCACGAACGTGCAGGCCTGCGCCGCCACGCCGGCCGCCTGGGCGCTGGCGCGGAAGAGGTCCTGGCGACCGGGGCCAGGGGATTCGTGGCCGAGCCAGAGCAGGTCGCGATGGCCGAGGCGCGCGAGGTGCTCGACGGCGCGACGCACACCCTCGGCTTCGTCGTAGTGGACGACCGGGAGTTGCGAGGGCCCTTCGTGTTCGATCAGCACGATGGGCAGATCCGGCGCTTCATGCACCAGTCGGCTCAGGGACTCCGACTGCAGCACCGCCGCCACCACCAACGCATCCAGGCGCCGTTGCTGGAGCTGGCGCACGCCGCGCTCGACCGCGCGTTCGCTGGTCCCCGGACCGATCAGGGCGAGATTGTAGCCGACGAAGTGGGTCTGGGTCTCGATGCCCATGGTCAGGTGGTGGAAGTATTCGCCGCCCATCGGCTCATCCTGCGTATCGCTGCCAGCCTGACCGTAATCGAGGGCGAAGCCCAGGGTTTCGGCACGTCCCAGATGCATGGCCTGGGCATGGTAGTTGGCGACGTAGCCGAGGCGCTCCGCCGCCGCGCGGACCCGGAGCGTCCGTTCGACGCTGACCTTGGCGGTCTTGCTTGATGGGTTGAGCACCATGCTGGCGGTGGCGATGCTGACCGCGGCGGCCTTGGCCACATCGGTGAGGGTCACGGAAACAGCGGGACGCTTGGCCATGGTGGCAGGCTAATGGCCTTGCAGGCGCCGCGCCACGGGCGGGATCTCGCGCGCTGGCGTCTCGCCGCGAGCGCGGTGAACATGACGCGCACCTCGCCAACGAGTCCTGGGTAGCGGCAGGGAAAGGATGTGTTGCCGGTGGAAGCGCACTCATCGTCCTGCGCCTGTCCGACGAACACACCCAGCAGTCTGGGGCTCCTACGAGGACGTCCTTGCGCGGCCTGCACTGGGACTAACAAGGCCGCACTCCGGGGAGCTGCACGACCGCCCGCTCAACAGACGTTTGGGAGCCGTCCCCGCTCGGCCGTGATCGGCCGGGCCCACGGTCCGGGTTGTGGCCGCCGGCGCCGGTCCATCATCGTCGGCGATGAAGCTGCTGATCGTCGAATCGCCGAACAAGACGCGCAAGATCCGTGAGTTCCTGGGGCCGGAGTATCGCGTCGCGGCTTCCTTTGGGCATGTGCGCGATCTGCCGATGAGCGGTGATCTGGCGGTAACCTTCAGCAACGGGCAGGTGCTACCGCGTTATGAGCCGCTGGAACGCAGCCGTGATGCCATCGCCGAGCTCAAGCGCCAGGCGCTGCAGGCGGACGAGATCCTGCTTGCCACCGACCCCGATCGTGAGGGCGAAGCCATCGCCTGGCACCTCAGCCAATTGCTCGGCGAGCGGCCATATCGCCGCGTCGTGTTCCATGCCATCACCAAGGCCGAGGTGGTGAAGGCGGTGGCGAATCCCCGCCAGCTCGACTCGCACCTGGTCGATGCCCAGCAGGCGCGCCGCGTGCTGGACCGGGTGGTCGGCTGGCTGGTGAGTCCGACCCTGCGGCGACTGGGCAAGGAGGCCAAGAGCGCCGGACGCGTGCAGTCGGTGGCCCTGCGCCTGGTGGCGGACCGCGAGCGCGACATCGGCCGCTTCAACGCGGTCGATTATTTCCTGCTGGTCGCCGTGGTCGAGAAACCGGGTACCCCACCCCCCTTCGCCGCGCGCCTGGTGACGTGGAAGGGCGAGCCCCTGGGGCAACGGCTGACCGACGCTGCCATCGCAGAGAAGACCGTGGCGTGGTGCCGCAAACAACCCTGGCAGGTGAGCGCCTGTGATCGTCGCGACCAGCAGCGACATCCGCCCGCACCCTTCAGCACCGCCACCGTGCAACAGGCGGCCTCAGTGCGGCTCGCACTCAATCCCGATCAGACCATGAAGCTGCTCCAGACTTTGTTCGAGGGCGGCCACATCACCTATCACCGCACGGATTCGGTGGTGCTCTCACCCGAGGCGATCAGCGCCGCCCGCGCGCTGATCAAGAGCCGCTTCAAGCCCGCGTATCTCCCCGCGCAGCCGGTGGTCCATGCCACCAAGGCGGCGAATGCCCAGGAGGCGCACG
>JANPIY010000504.1:0-2383 GCA_031425255.1 Planctomycetota bacterium | reverse complement strand
CCTGGGTTCCGCCGCGCGACCGTGTTCCGTCCGCGCGAGCGCGGCGTAGTAGCGGAGCTTCGACGGTACCATGGAGATCTCGAAAGTGGCCTCTCCGCGCACCTTGCCGTTCTCGGTGGAAAGAATGTCGATGAGTGCTGCCGTGTGCCGTTCGAAGGCGGCCGCCAACTGATCCAGCACCTTGGCGCGCAGGTGCTGGTCGCGCGGCCACGCGGTCGTCTCGAACGCGCGCCTGGCCGCGGCTATGGCGGCCCTGGCGGTCGCGACGGCGGCGTCCGCGTAGGTGCCGATTGGCTCGTAGGTCGCAGGATTGATCGACGTCTCGACGACGTCGCCGTCAACCCACTCCCCGTCGATCCAGTGGAGGGCGTGGCACAGCTCCGTCATCACGGCTTCCGCCCTGGCCTGCATGGGTTTGTTCCTCACGAGAGCTGCGATGCGAGGTGTTCGGCGACGGCGATGGTCGTGACGTTGGGAGCAACGGAGATAGCATCGGGAAAGATCGAGGCGTCGATCACCTTCAGTCCAGACACTCCCCGTACCCGGCCTTCTAGATCCACCACCGCGCGACGATCGCCGTTGACGCCCATCCGGGCGGTGGACGTCGGATGGTGGTAGGTGTCCAGGGTCGCGTTGATCGACAGCTGTATCTGCTCGTCGGTCTCGGCTGCCGGACCCGGGGCGAGCTCGACCTCGACGAGGCCGGCCAGGGGTTCCGTGCGCCCAAGGCGCCGTGCGAGCCTCACCCCCTCGAGAAGCCTTGCACGGTCGAGCGGATCGGCGAGGAAGTTGAGATCGATCCTGGGTGCGACCGATGGGTCTCGGCTTTCCAGCCAGAGCCGGCCGACCGATCGCGGCCTTGTCAGCGCCACCGCTAGGACAAATCCGACGCCGGTCGGGCTCTGCTCGTGCGGGAACAGGTGCGTGGCGGTGACGTGCAGGTCCAGGTCGCCCTCATCAGCCGTGCTGCTGCGGGTCCATAGCTTAGCGCCGATCACCGGGCTCTGCCGCCCGATGAGGTCGGGCTTCGCCGCGTAGGCGTTGTAGTAGAAGGGATGATCCTTCAGGAAGTGGCCCACCGGGAGGTCCGCACGGACCGCGATACCGAGCTTTGCGAGGTCCTCCTTCGGACCGATGCCGGAGCGCAGCAGGATGGCGGGGCTGCCATAGGCGCCGGCCGAGAGGATGACCTCGCCGCCGTGGAGCACCTCGCCGTCGGCGAGCCGCACGCCGATGGCCCGCCTGCCGTCGAACAGGACGGTGTCCACCATGGCTCCACCGCGGATCTCGAGGTTCCTGCGGTCGCGCGCCTCGTTGTCGAGGTACGTCATGCCCGTGTTTCGCCGCACGTGGTCCACGATGTTCATGAGGTAGGGACCCACGCCGTGCACGTCGGGGCCGTCGAAGTCCTCGACCGCCTGGAAGCCGCTCGCCAGGGCCGCATCCACGAAGGCGCGCTGCATCGGCGTCACGTCTTCGCGCGTCATCTGCCGCGCAGGGAACGGACCACCCTTGCCGTGCAGCTTCGCATTGCCCGAAGCGCTGTCCTCCAGCAACTTGAAGGAGGGCAAGAGGTCGCCGTACGACCAGCCCGGTAGGTTCCAGTTGGCGAAGTCGTCCGGTCGGCCGCGGATCGCGACCGCGCCGTTCATGGCAGACGAGCCACCCAATACCTTTCCTCGGAAGGCGCCGATGGAATGACCCACGTAGCCAGGTTCTGACCGGTAACCCCAGTCGGCACCCGTCACGTCGCCGACGACGTCGCTGTTCGAGATCGCCTCTGGGTAGCCCCACGGGGCATAGGCAGGCCCAGCCTCGAGCAGCAGCACGCGGCGGTCCGACCGTTCGCTGAGGCGGGCAGCGAGGACCGCACCCGCCGATCCGCCACCCACGACGATCACATCGGGGAGGTGGCTGCCGCGAGCGGCGGTCATTGCGCCGCTTGAGACTTGGGTGACGGTTGTTCCGCCCAGGCGTTCGGACATCGCGGCTACTCCAGTTTTCGTGTCCCGTCGCACGGCAGGACTTGAGGATCGTCCTCAAGTCAGGCCAGAGGACGATTGAGGGGTTTGGCGGTCTTTCCGATCAACCGGATGACCACCTCAACGTCGGTTTCGAGTGAATTCCCATCCGACGCCGGTACAATTGGCTACTGGCATCGCCGCTAAGCAGTCCTTGTTTCCCGAACCTCAGGTCCGAAAGCGCTGGTCTCTCGAGTGGCAAATGAAAGCAGCCTGGGTGCGGCGCATGCTGTGTGGCCTTCGAGGATCAAGCATGACGATGACCAGACTTCCCTCAAGGAAGTCATCGAAAATTATGCGATTCGCTGCTAAATGATGGGGCACAGAGCGAAGAGAGCGAGACGTTGAACCGCCTGCTGTCC
>JANPIY010000503.1:0-1919 GCA_031425255.1 Planctomycetota bacterium | reverse complement strand
CGCGGCTCGGCTGGATGGCCAGCAGCTTCGTCAGCGGCCTGCTGGTGCCACCCCTCGGCGTGGTAATCAGCGCCCTGGGCATGGGCCACATCGCCTGCATCGATGCCATCGACATCGCCTTGAGCCTGCGCGGCTTCGATGGCACTCACCGTCTCGCCGCCCTCAAGGCGCATCGCAATGAGGTGCGCCAGTCGGCGCTCACTGCCGGCCTGCTCCATCTGGGCCTGGCCGCCACCGTGATCGGGTGGGTGGTGTGGTTGCCTGGGGTCGTCGTCGGCGCCGCCCTGCGCACGCGGGCGTGGGACGATGCAGCTGGCGGCGAAGCGACGCCGGTCCTGACGCCTGCGCCGGTACCGGGTGGCGGTGCTCGTGCATGAGGCGCCGGCTGTGCGCGGTGAGCGGGAGCCGCTGACATGACCGCGCAACCGAACCAGTCGTTGGGTCACGGCCTGGAGGTCCTGCACGCGCTCTGTGGCGCCGAAGGTCCGGTCGGCAGCCGCGAACTCTCACGCCGGCTGGGCATGGAGCACACCCGCGTCAACCGCCTGCTCGGCACCATGGCGACCCTGGGCCTGGCGGAGCGTACCGCCGATCGCCGCTATCGCCCGGGACCGGCGGTCCACGTGTTGGCAGCAAGCGGACTGCGCAGCTCGGGCCTCCTGCAGGCGGCGTTGCCGACCATCCGCGCGTTGCATGCCGAGGGATACCCGGCGGCGCTGGGCGTCTTGTGGCGCGATCAGGTCTGCTACCTGTACCACGGCAGGCCCAACCAGCCGCTCGAACGCGGCCTGGCCGGTCATGAATTGTACCCGGCCGCATGGTCATCGATCGGCACGGTGCTGCTGGCGCAGACCGATCCGCTCCTGGCGGCGGTGAGAGATGCCGGCTGGGCCTGGGTGGTGCCACCCAACAGTCCGACGGGTGGCTCGCTGGCGGTGCCGGTCGGTCAGCCGGTGGTGGCGGCGCTGGCGATCATACCGGCGGAAAAGAGCGATCCTGCTGCGTACGTCCCCCGCCTGCTGGCGGCCGCCGCTGAAGTCACCGCCGCGTTGATGCCTGGCCCGCGCTCGGCATCGACCGCGGCGAAGCCCCCCTAGGCTGCGCCCATGCCCGATCTGACGCCGGTCGATGTCCTCGGTCCCGAGGGACTGATCGCCCAATTGCTGCCAGCGTACGAGAGCCGCCCGCAGCAACTGGCGATGGCGGATACCGTGGCGCAGGCGTTGGTGGAACGCAGCCACGCCATCGTCGAGGCGCCGACCGGGGTGGGGAAGAGTTTCGCCTACCTCGTGCCGCTGGTCCTGCATGCGCTGAGGACCGGCACCAAGGTGGTGGTCTCGACCGGCACCATCGCCTTGCAGGAACAGCTCATCCGCAAGGACATCCCGCTGGTGCAGAAGCTGTTTCCCGAGCTCAAGGCGGTGCTGGTGAAAGGCCGCCAGAACTACATCTCGCTGCGCCGGCTGAACTATGCGGCCGGCAATGGTCAGCAGGCCATGATCGAGACCAGTGAGGAGGCGTCGGCGCTGAAGGAGCTGCTCGACTGGAGCGCGGAGACCACCACCGGCGACCTCGGCGACCTCGGCTATGATCCGCCACCGCAGGTCTGGCGTCTGGCGCAGAGCGACCGCAACAACTGCCAGGGGCGCAAATGCCCGACCTACGGCGAGTGTTTCTTCTACAAGGCGCGCAAGGAGATGGAGGAGGCGCACCTGCTGGTGGTCAACCACCACCTGTACTTCAGCGACCTCAGCCTGCGCGAGGAACACGCGGCGATCCTGCCGCCGCACCAGGTGGTGGTGTTCGACGAGGCGCACACCCTGGAGGACGTCGCCACCGATCACCTGGGCGTCTCGATCACCGAGGCGCAGGTCCGCTGGTACCTCGACGGCTTATGGAACCGCAAGGGCAAGGGCCTG
>JANPIY010000502.1:0-10668 GCA_031425255.1 Planctomycetota bacterium | reverse complement strand
GCCGCGGCAGCAGCAGCGTCGCCAGTCGCGGCAGCAGCAGCAGCAGCAGCGTCGCCAGCCGCGGCAGCAGCGTCGCCCGCGGCCTGAGAGTCGGCCGCGGCCGCTTCCTGGGCACTCGCCGCGAGTTCCTGCGCCGCCGCGCTCGCCGCCTGCGGCAGGGCCGCACCCAACTGCGCAAGCGCCTGGGCCGCACGTTCGAGATTGGCGCCAGCCTGCTCGGCGGTGGCCTGTTGATCATTCGGGCTGGCGCTGGGCGTGGTGTTGTCGATGGCGTCGAGCGAATTGCGTTCCGCCTGCGAGAGGTTGTCCACCGCCTGCGCGAGGCGCTCCGGCGTGGCGCCCGCGGCCGCCGCGGCGGTCAGCGCGGCGCTCTGGGCATCGAGCGCCTGCGCCTGCGCGGCAACCGCTTCCTGCTGGGCCTTGGCCGCGTTCGCAGCGGCCTGCGCCGCTTGCTGCTCGGCCTGCGCCTGCGCATCGCCGGTGGCCTGATCGGCTTTGGCGGCAGCGGCCTCGGCCTGCGCCTGCGCCTTGTCGGCCTGCGCCTGCGCCTTGTCGGCTTGCGTCTGCGCCTTGTCGGCTTGCGCCTGCGCCTTGTCGGCCTTGGCTTCCGCCGGCGTCGAGCTCGCCGGCGCGCTGGCGTCATCGGCCTGCAACGCGGCCGCCTGCTGCACCGCCGCCGCCAGTTGGCTGCGGTTCTCCGCCTGCTGGTCGAGCACCTGCGCCAACCGTTCGGCGGCCGCACGTTGCTCGGATGCCGCCTCAGCGACCTGACGGCCGACCTCCGCCGCCGCCGCCTGCGCCGCGGGATCGCTCGCCGCCGCCTGCTGGAACTGTTCTGCCAAGGGTTGACCGAGCTGCTGTTCGAGCTGATCCGCGGCCGCGTGGGCGCGCGCCACCAGTTCGGCGGTCGAGGCCGCCGGCTCCGCGGCCGTGGCCTGGTCGGAAGCAGCCTTGCCGGCCTCGGCCTGGGCAGGGTCGTTCTTTGCGGTCGCGTCTTTCGTCGCCGATGGATCCGCCGCAGTCGCCGCGGCGTCCGCCTTCGCCGCGGGATCAGTGGCCGCCGCTGCGTCCGACTTCGCCGCTGCGTCCGCCTTCGCCGCTGCGTCCGCCTTCGCCGCGGGATCGTTGGCCGCTGCGTCCGCCTTCGCCGCGGGATCGCTCACCGCCGCGGGGTCGCTCTTGGCGACCGCGTCACCGCTGGGTGGCGTGACGTCAGCACCGGCAGCCGGCGGCACGTCCGCCTTGGCGACCGCATCCTGCGCCAGCTCGGCGAGCTCCTTGGCCGCGGCCGGCGCCTGCGCACCGACCTCAGCGAGGGCCTTGGCGAGGTCACCGCTGGTCGCCTCCGCCGCCTGCTTGGCCTGCTCGGCGATCGCCGGCAGCTGCTGCGCGAGTTTGCGCTCGGTCTCGGCGAAGGCGCGTCGGGCGGCGAGCTCTTCTGCCGCCAGGGCGTTCTGCGCGCGCAGGAGCTCCTGCAGGTCCTTCGCCAGTTCGGCCTCCTGCGCCGCGAGGTCGGCGCGTTCGACATCCTTGGCCAATTTCTCGAGTTCGGCGACCGCGGCGGCGCGGTCCTCCTTACGCTCGGCGGCCTTGGCCAACTGCTCGGCCAACTGGTCGAGCGCCTGCGATTCAGCGGTTTTGGTGGTGCGCGCCTCGGCCTTGGCCAGCTCTTGCTTCTTGGGCTCCTCGCCGCGCATGTTGGCGAGCGCGGCGGCGCGTTCGGCGAATTCAGCCACCACCTGCGGAGTCGGGGTGCGCGGGGTGTCGACCACCACACCGATATCGGCGGCGAGGGCGATGAAGGCCTTGGCGATGGGGTCCTGGTTCTGGGTGAAACGGCGTTCGCCTTCCACCGCTTCCGCGAGACGCGCCTCATCGAGATCCATGACGGCGAGGTCGAGGATCGTCGCATCCGGCGCCGCCTGGCCCAGGCGTTTGGCGCTGTCAGCGAGCTGCTCGGCGGTCAAACGATCGAGCCCGTCGTGCCAGGCGTTGTTGTGCTGGGCGAATTCATTGAGGCGGTCGGCGAGTTCACCTGGGCGGATGTCGTCCGACCATTTGGCCAGCAGCTTGTCGAGCTGTTCCGCCTTGTCGGCGTGCCAGCCCTGACGGGCGCGACGCGCGAGCTGCCGCACGGCGACAACGCCGTCCTCCCAGCGGCTGCGTGCGGCTTCCGGGTTGTCCTGGCGAAGCGGCTCGATGGCGCGCAGGTCGGCCATCAGCGGTGCCGCCAGTTCGCTCAGGCGCTGGACCTGATGGACCCGTTCCCAGTGCTCGGCTTCGCGGATGACGTCGGCCAAGCGGTTGGCCTGTTCATTGATGCGGTCGGCGGCGGGATGCTGCTCGTTGGGCAGTTCGCGTAAGGCGGTCAATGCTTCTGCCACGCGATCGACCACCAGGTCGAGCTTGCGCGAGGCATGCAGCGCCGAGGCGCGCGTGCCCAGGGTCGCACCGCTGCGGCGCGCGGCGTCGAGGTAGGAGCGGCGCACGGCCTTGGCCTCATCGCCGATGAAGACGATCCAGGCGCGGCTGGTGGTGGTCTCGACCTGCCAGCGGGCGGTGCGGTCGCTGGGCGGCAGGCGCTCGGGGATCTCATGCAGGGCACGGACGCGGTCGCGGATGCGGGCGATCGACTGGCGCAGCGCCGCCAGTTCGCCAGGGTCGACGCGATCGCGCAGCTCGCGATCAACCTGATTGGCGACCACGTTGCGGGCGTGGGTGGCGATCCGCCCCAGGGCGTCGCCACGGCGATCGGCGTCGCCGAGCGCCGGCAGGTCCCAATTCTCCAGGCTGGGCAGGGCCGCCTTGAGCGCCTTGCCATCGTCATCACGTTCGCGTGCGATCTTCGCCAGCTCGTCATTGGCCGCCAACGTGCCGAGCGCGCCGATCTGTCGCGGCACCTCGCTGATGAGGGTGAGCGCCGCGCGCAGGCGGTCGTGCGCCGCCTTGATCTGCGACCCGGGCAGGCTGGCCATGGCGCGCACCAGATCGGTATCAGTGCCGCGATCATCGAGCGGCTGGCCGCTGCCGTCGCGGCTGCGCAGATCGGCTTCGTTGATGGGGCGGGCGGGTTGGCCCTTGAGCGCCAGCGCCAGGCCGATGCCGTTGTTGCCCTCCAACTGGTAGAGGTCGAGCTCGATCGGATGCCAGCCGGCGGTCAGCTTGAGCGTGCGTTTGTAGTCGGTGTAGGCGTGATCGCTGAACGCTTCCGGCGGAGTCGCGTCCTGGCCGGCGATACGCGCGCGCACGCCGTCGTTGCCGCCCACGGTGAACTCCCACTCGCCATCCTGCGCGATGCGGATCTCGCCCTGGTAGTGCACGCACCACTTGGTCCGGCCCAGGCCCGGGATGTCGCGATCCTTCCAGTTCGGCGTGCCGACTTCCTGATGACGGACCGGCCCGCTGAAATCACGACCGGCGCGGAACTGCGCCTGCAGCCCCGGACGCCAGCTGGCCGAGCCGCGTGCCGGCAGGCAGCGCACATCGCGGTCGCGCACCGGGCGCATCGCCTGCCCGGTAGGCGCGAAGGCCAGGCCCAGCCCGGATTCACCGCTGCCCTGGAACATCTCCAGCTCGATCGGATGCCAGCCGGCCGGGAGCGTGGTCTTGGCGCGGAAGTCGGTGTAGCTCTGGGTGCTCCAGGCATTGTCCGGCGTGAGCGTGCGGCCAGCGACGCGCAGGCGGACGCCGTCATCGGCACCGGCTGTGAACTCCCACTCGCCGCCGCTCGGCAGGTTGATCTCGCCGCGATAGCGGACGCACCAGTTGTCGCGCCCCAGACCGGGCACCTCGCGATTGCGCCACACCGGCAGACCGATCTCGCGGAAGCGGACCGGGGTGTTGAAATCAGCGCCTTGGCGGAAATCTGCCAGCAGACCCGAGCGCCAGCCATCGGAACTGCGCCAGCCGCGATCGCCGCGCACGATCGGCAGGGCGCGCTGGAAGCGGGCATGCGCCGCCTCGGCAGCCGCGGCCAGGCCACCCGCCTCCAGGCGGGCGATGATCAGCGCCAGATCGTGACGCAGCGACGCCAGGTCGCTGAGGGCTGCGTCGCCGAGATCGCGACCGCGACCCAGGATCTTGAGTTCGGCCCGGCCATCGCTGCAGGCGGTGGTGAGCATGGCGCCAGCGCCACGGCTCCAGCCGGCGACCTCGCCGGCGAGATTCATCAGCGGACGTGCGGTCACCACGCGGCCATCACCGGCCTCTTCGACCAGCTGCGCGCCGACGCTGCCGAGCGCCTCACGCCAGACCTCGATGCGATTGGCCATCAGCGCCAGCTCGCCCTGGCGTGCACCGGCATCATCCTGGCGCGCGATCTGGCCCCAGGTGCGGACCATGGTGCGCAACGCTTCGTACTGGCCATCGACCTGGGTGAGGGCGGCCCGCAGGCGTCGCGCCTGCGCGGCGCCGAGGGCGTCGGCGGTCGCCGCCACCACCACCGTGACCGGGCCGCTGGCGCTGTGCTGGCCACCGAGGTCGGTGGCGCGCACCGCCAGTGCGAGCTCCTCCCCTGCGCGCAGTTGCAAGGCGCCGAGGTCGAGCGGCACCGGCAGGCTGGCCTCGGTGCGGGTACCGTCCGGCAGCGGCAGCGGACGCACCTGGCGCTCCTTGCCATCGACGGTCACCACCAGTTCGGCGCTGCGCAGTCCGAGGTCGTCGCGCAGGGCGGCCGCCATCAGCAGGGCCTCATCGCTGCCGACCAGCCCCCCTTCCAATCCGCTGACCGTCAGCGTGGCGACTGGCGGGGCGTCGGGACGCACCGACAGGATCCAGCGCTGCGCCGGTTCGGCGATCAACCCACCCGCGCCGATCAGACGCAGGCCATAGGCGATGGTCGCGGTGGGCTTGAGCACCACCGACAGGCGGCCATCGACCAGCGCGGCCGCCTGTTCGCCACCGTCGAACACCAGCGCACCGCCGACCGCGGGCGCGCCATCGAGCTTGGCGCTCAGCGTCACGGTCGAGCCGGCGAGCACCTCGGCGTCGCCGCCACTGATGTCGCGCGGCGGCAGTCCGCTGTAGAGCGGCGGGGTGACGCGCAGGGTGAGGTCGCCGAACATGGGCGGACGCGCGACGGTGACGCGGTAGGCGCTGCTCTCGCCGTCGCCGGCGATGACGCGGTAGGTGAAGCCGTTGGTGACCGCCGGCAGGCGCATGGCGTAACGCCCGCCACCAGCCGATGCCAAATCCATGACCTCTTCGACGCCATCATCCCACGACAGCGTCAGGCGCGCGGTGCCGGGATCTGGCGTGGTCGCGACCGTGACCTCCAGTGCCGCGCCCAGCGCCAGATGCTGATCACCCGGCAGCACGGTGATGGTGACGTGCGCCGGACGCAGCAGCACCGGCAACGCCGCGCGCGCGAGGTACGACGGCACCCCAGGGATGACGCAGGCGGCGGCGAGCGCGGCGATGACGGCGCCGGCATGTTTCCAGGCACGACGCGCAGGCCGGCGATCGATCAGCGCCGGCACGTCGAGTTCGGCGACCTGCTGCGCACCGAGGGCGACGGTACGCTCGATCATCCAGGCGCTGACCCCAGGGTCGGTGCGGCCGACCAGTTCCACCGCCGAACTGAGCTGCTCGCTCAGCCGGCCGTCGATGCGCGCCTCGACCGCATGCGCGATCTGCGCCGGCCGGCGGCGGCGGATCAACGGCAACGCCACGCGCGCCACCAGCACCGCCGCAGTCGCCCCGTAGACCGACAGGCTGAGCAGCCAATGCCAACCATGCCCAGGGTGGGCCCAGGCGTCGATGACCGCCACCGCACCCAGCCCGACCACGTACACCACCAGCGCCTCGCCCAGCCCGCGGATGACCTGCACCCGCCGTTCCCCGGCAGCGAAAGCAGCCAAGGTACGCGAGATGATCGGGGGCAGGGACGTATTGGGCATGGGGGCGAACTCGCGTGTACGGCTAACGTGGCGGGAAGGCGCCTGTGACGTGAAGCACGTGCATCGACGGCCGTCCGATGTCCGATGTCCGATGTCCGGTGTCTCGTAGGCGCTCAGCTGCCGAGACCATCATTTCCATTCACCGCACGATGCCACGAGACATCGGACATCGGACATCGGACATCGGACGTTTTTAAGGCAGCCCGACGCGCTTCCGCCACATCCATTCCACGCTGAGCAGCCCCAGGACCAGGATCAGCGCGAGGTAGTTGTCCCACAAGGAATGAGTGGTGCGGCGCGGGGTGGCTTTCGGCACCAGACGTTCGGCGAGGTCCTGGATCAGGGGCACCGCCTGGTCGAGGCTGTCCGCGCGGAAGCCGCCGGCCGCGGCGAGGCGGCCGAGGTTGACCGGATCGCTACCCAGCTCGATGCCTTCGAGGGACTGGCGGTCACGCACCACCAGGTCGCGCACTTCGGTCAGACCGGCGAGCGCGGCGTCGTCGCAGCGCACGCTCACCCGCCAGTGACCTTCGGCGAGGCCTTCGATGCCGGCGTGCCACAAGGCGGCGGCATCGGTGACCGGGGCCAGATCGATGCGCTGGGCCGAGCCTTCGATCTCCTTGCCGTCGCCATCCACCCGCGCCACCTGCGCATGCACCGGACCGCTCGCCGCGGTGCCGTCCTGGTGACGCGCGCGCACGCGCAGCTCGGCACGTTCGCGCGGTGCGATCAGCGCCCGGTCGAGGGCGGCCTGCAGACGGTCGTCCTTGCCGCGCAGGCGCATCCCCAGGCCCCAGCGCACCGCCTGCAGCCAGAAGGCGCGGTGCACGCGATCGCCCAGGCGGTCGCGCCAGCGCCAGGTGTCGGTGGTACCGACCCACAACACGCGCCCAGCGCCGAGGCGCATGGTCGCGACCACCGGCGTGGCGCGTTCGTCCTGCGTCGCCAGCAGCACCTCGGCGCCAGGCTTCGCCACCACTCCGCGCGCCAGCCACTGCAGGGGCGGCAACGCCGGCCACAGTTGCTGGTTGAGCGCGGGGTCGTCGAGCACGGCGGTCACCGGGTGGTCGTTGCCCACCGGCGTCAACGTCACGGTCGCGGTGGGCGAGCCACCGCCGGTGACGATGCGCACCGGCAAGAGGTTGGCGATGCCGCCGAGCGCATATGACGCCGGCATGCCGCGCGGCCCGGCGATGGCCGCGACGAAGCCGCCCCGCCGCGAGACGAAGCTCTCCAGCCGCTGCTGGTCCTCGCTGCCGAGCTGTCCTGGGGCGAGATCGCCGAGCACCACGATGTCGTAGCCGTCGAGCTCCGCCTGGGTCGCGGGCAGCAGCTGCTTCTCACCGCGCGGCTCGCGGATCGACTGGTACCGCCGCACCACCTGCACGCGGCGGTCGCGTTCGAAGAGATCGACCAGGAAGCGGCTCTCCCAGCGTGGGCTGTGATCGACCACCAGGACCTTGAGCGGGTCGTCGTTGACCGTCACGCTCGCGTCCGACTGGTTGTTGGCCAGGCTCGCCTCGATCTCCTGCTCGTTGGTGGCTGCGACCGGCGGCGGCTTGCCGTACGGCGCCAGGAACGACCCAGGGATCGGACGCTCGACACGTTGGTCCGGCAGCGTCCAGCCGACCGAGCAGTGCCCGCCGCCGCCACCCTGTTTGTGCAACACTTCGAGGTAGTAGGGACGTCCCCGTTCGAGCACCACGGTGGCCGAGCGCTGCGACTGGTATTTGTCGTAGACCCCTGGGTCGGAGTAGTCGACCACCTCGGCGATCTTGACCTTGGCGGCCGGATCGCTGGAGGTCGAAAGCAGCAGGTGGGCGCGGTCGTCGGCCGAGATCCAGAACTGGTAGGGCCCGCTGATCGGCGGCACCACGTACCCGCGCATGCGGTCGCCGTAATTCTCCTGTGCATCGTTGCTGCTGGCCTGCGGCAGGATCTCGCTGCGCTCGGGTTTGTCGGCGAGGAAGGCGGGATGGTCGAGCAGCACCCGCAGATCGGTGCCTTGCAGATTGCCCCACACCTCGCGCTGCAGGCCGCCGCCGGAGATGATGGACTGGGTGCTACCAGCACCGGCGCGTTCGAGCCGGGCCTGGAAGCCGTGCACGCCGGCCTCGGCTTCCGGCAGTTCGAAGCGCTCGGTCTGCCAGGACCCGGTGGCCTTGATGGTGCGCTGCTCGATGACCTTGCCGTCCTTGGTCAGCACCAGCTTCCACTCGCTGCCGTCGAAGCCGGTGACGCGCAGACGGGCGTCGAGACGGATCGACTCGCCCCGGAAGACCTCGGGCGGAGCGCGCAGTTCCGCCACCACCGCGTCGCGGATGGGACCAGGGTCGCCGACGCTGATGCCGGCCAGGAGCGCGCCGCGCGCGTGCAGGGCGCGGATCGCCGGCACCGGATCGATGCCGGCGGTCTGGCGGCCGTCGCTGAGCAGCACCACTGCGCCGATGTGGGTCTGTTCGCCCCAGTTGCGCGCCAGGGTCGACAAGGGCGCCGCGAAATCGGTCGAGCCGGCGGGTGCCGCACCGCCGAGCGCGGCCGGATCGCCGACCGAGGTCAACACGCCATCGTCGATGGCATGCCAGCTGACGATGCCGCGGCTGGCCAGGAGCGGTGCGAGCGAGGTGCGCGCCATCTCGACCGCGCGCTCGGCCCGCGACATCGCGCGCAGGCGGGCCAGGCCGGCGGTGACCGCCGGGCCCCCCTGCGTCAGCAGACCGCGATCGCTGGCTTCCTGCGCCGCGTCGAGTTTGGGCAGCAGGGCACGGCAGCGGTTGCCCAGGTCGCCCACGGCGGCGACCAGCGCATCAGGGCGGTCGCCGGTGGCATCGGGCCGCTGACGTTCGAGCAGGGTGGTGACGCGCGCCAGCAGGGCGCCCTGATCGCGGAACAACGTGCTGGTCTCCTCATCCCCGCCAGCACCGGCCAATTCCTCGCCGCGTTTCGCATGCAGGCGGGCGAGCAGGACGGCCTGATCGCGATTGGCCGCGAGGCGGCCCTCGCTCGAAGCCTGGCTGGCCTCGACCAGCGCCGCGGTCAGGGCCGGCAGGTCGTTGATCAGGGCGGTCAGTTCACGACGCGCCTGGCGCGGACCACCGGGACGCAGCGCGGGATCGACCAGACCCAGCGCCACGGCCTCGTCCATCTGGCGCGCGAGCGGCTGCTGGGCATCGGTGACCGCCATCGAGCCAGAGCGGTCGACCACGAAGGCCACCGCCGGCATCTGCCGTCCGACCGTGGTCTTGGTCAGGGTCGGTTCGAGCAGCAACAGCACCACCACCACCACCGCCGCGCCGCGCAACCAGCCCAGCCAGCGCTTGGGAAACGCCGGCAGGCGACCGAGTTCGAGCCCGAGCAGACGCAGGATGCCCCAACCAGCGAGCGCCGCGAGCGGCACGATCAGCCACCACGCGAGGCCGATGAGTTCGAAGGACCAGCCGGATTCAGGAGTCATGGGGCATCCGTGTCGAGTTCATGCGGCCTCGCGCGCCGACGGCTCGTTCGCCGCCGCGCGTTCGCCGGCGATCATGCGCCTGGTCAGGATGGTTTCGAGGAACAGCAACACCACGCAGGCGAGCACCAGCCAGCGGGCGAGTTCGAGCGTGGTGGTGCCCCCTTGGGCGAACAGCGGCGCGACGCGCGCCGGACGTTCGACGCGATGCATGGTGAGGTCACCGAGGGCTTGGCGCACCTCGTCGTCATCCAGTGGCGCGAGCGCGGATTCCTCCGGCCCCAGGGCCACAGCGTAGCGGATCGACGACGGCGGGCTGCCGACGCGGACCTGGTAGGAGCCCGGCTGGACCAGCGGTTCGCTGAGCAGCGCGCGCCGACCTTCCCAGGCGCCGGAATCGAGCGGCACCGCCAGGCCATCGGGACCTTCCGCAGTGACGTTGGCCTCGCCGGCGCCCTCGGGCGGGACCCAGGCCAGGCGTTGCCCTGGGACGAGGTTGCGCGGCGGCAGCATGACGCCGCCCAGGCTCGCCATGATACCGCGGATGAGTGGCACGAACGCCGGCTTCAGCGGCAGGTCGCTCCACTGTCCATCAAGGGTGGTGCCGAGCAGGGCGACCCGGCCGAGGCCGCGCATACGTTCGACCAGCAGCGGCTCGCCGCCCTCCAGGGTGAGGATGCGGGTGAGGTCGCGGATGGCACCGACATCGAGCGGCAGGTGACGGCGGACGTTGACGTCGGCCCAGGCATCCGAGCCGGTGGTGAAGGCGACCAGCGCCTGATGGCCGATGTCAGCCACCGCCGGGTGCGCCGCCGGGGCGCGATCGACGGCCGGGCGCAGCAGGCTGGGCAGGAAGCCGTCGCCGCCGCGGGCCCAGAAGCGGTTGGCGAGATCCACCGGGGTCTGCGGCCCGACTCCCACCAGCACGCCGCCGCCCGCGACCACGAAATGTTCGAGCGCACTGATGCCGGCGGCATCGAGCGCCGGCACGTCGCCGAGGATCACCACCCGCTGGCCGACCAGGGCGCGGTCATCCAACAGACCGATCGGGATGCGCGTGACGCCGAAGAGATCCTTGCCCTCGCCGCCGGGATCCAGCGCGGCGGCGACCAGTCCGAGGCTGCCCTCGAGACCGTGCGCAGCGGTGCTTTCCACCAGCAGCACCGGCACCTGGTTCTCGACCTGGAGGGCGAAGGAGCGGCGGTCATCGACCGCGAGCGGATCGCGCGCACCTTCGATGACTCCTTCGAGCACGTAGCTGCCCGGTTCGCCGAAGGCGTGGGTGAAAGTCAGGTCACGGCGTTCCTGCGCCGCCAGTTC
>JANPIY010000501.1:0-6709 GCA_031425255.1 Planctomycetota bacterium | reverse complement strand
GCCCAGGGGCCATGGCCTTCACCAGCTACGATGCGCGTGCCAGCACGCCGTTGGAAGCGCAGAACCTCATCCACGTCCGCCCGGTCAACGATTTCGGCATCGATCGCGTACGTTACCTGAAACCCAATGACCCCTGGCGTTCCATGCTGCTCGTGCGCTTGCAGCGCAGCGACACCATGAAGATGCCGCCACTCGGCCGCAATGTCGTCGATCAGCAGGCGGTCGATCTGCTGCACGCGTGGATCACCAGCATGGAGGGCCCCCGCCCATTGCCGCCCCCGGTGCTCGCCATCGATGGCGATCCTGCGCACGGCCCGCTCGTCATCACGGTCCACCACAGCGATCCGCTGGCGAGCCTGCACTACACCCTCGACGGGACGCTGCCGGACGACGAGTCGCCGCGCTATACCACGCCGCTGCGCCTGACGTCCCCCATCACCCTGCGCGTGAAAGCACTGCGCGACGGGTTTGCCAGCAGCATCACGGTGGCGGCGCCGATGACCCGGCCTCCGGCAGCCGGCCCATCTAAACCGATACCGCGCCTTTGACCGCGAAACCTTCCGCCGGCAGATCCTGGCCGAACGGATCGATGTTCAGGCGGTCGGCATAGAAGCCGTTGCGGATGGCAGCGAAGGCCTCGCCAGAAACCAGCAGGTCGGTGCCGACCTGACGATTGAGATGGCCCAGCGCCACCGCGCGCCGTCCGACCACCTCGCTGTCCTCGCCGCTGTCGATGCCGATGGCGACGCGAACGAGGATGCGGCTGCTCTCGACCGCGCCGAGGAATGCCAGCGCCGCCCGCACCGCGCGCGCCTGTGGACGATCCTCGGCGCCGGCCGCGGCGAAGCTGATCAGCACCCCGCTGCCGAGTACGCGTTCCGGCACGCCGCCGTGGCTGCGCGCTGCGTCGAACAGCAAGGGCAGCACCTGCGACAGCACCGTGCCCAAGGCACCGCGGTCGATCAGCGGGCCATCGCCCTGGTCGAGGTCGCAGTATAAGCGCGCCGCGAGCACGCCACTGAGTCTCGGCGAGTTGACAGGACGGTTGAGCTGGGCTGAAAGCGAGTGGGCGACGAAACCCTCGAAGGCGCGCCGGATCGCCGCCGCATCACGCAGTTCACCGATCATAAAGTTGAAGGTGTCGGCGAGGATCTGGAACTCGTCGGTCGACTGCACGTCGACCTTGGCATCCAGATCGCCTTGCGCGACCTTGAGCAGGCCCCGCTGCAAGGCGACGATCGGCCGCCGCATGCGCAGCGCGACCAGCACGCCACCCGCCAGGAACGCCACCAGCGTCGACGCCAGCAGCACCACGCTGTGGGTGAGGAAATCGCCCTTCAGCCTGGCGATGTGCCCGGCCGCCAGATCGACGCCGACCAGGCCGGTCGACCGGCCCTGGGCATCGCGGATGGGCGCATAGCCGGACAACCACGCGCCCCACTGATCCTTGATGATGGCGTCGTCGGCGGTGGGCTGCTCGAACCCGTCCATCAGGCGCGGAGCCTCGGCCGCGGTATAGGGCTGCCCAGGACGGGCGATGACCTCGTCGCTGTCGATCACGCCATTGCGATTGCGATCGATCTCCTCCGATGCGTCGACCACGAACGCCACCACCCGCGTGGTGTCGCTGTCCGGCAGCCGGGCCATGGTGTAGATGTACGACACCTCGGGATGGGTGCGCTTGAAACGCTGCAGATCCGCCACCATCGGCGCGAAGGCGGGGTCGCGGCTGGCGGCAGCGCCCGCCGCCGCCAGCCGCGCATGGGCATCGCCATCGATCAGCAGCGCAGCGCCCGCCGCGGCGCTGGCGAGGTTGGTGCGGAAATGCTGCTCCTGCTCGCTGATCGCCTGATGCGAGATCGCCAGACCGGCGGCCAGCGTGGCCGCGCTGCTGAACAGCCAGATCGCCAGGATCAGCTTGATGACGAAGCGGAAGCGCGGTTTCCGGGTCAGCGCCGCCGGCACCGGGCGCATGCCACCGACGGGCAGCGCGATCGCCGTGCTGAGTGGGCGATTGGTGCCGGCCAGGGTCGCGCGGCCGGTGCTGCCAGTGCCGGTGCCGTCTTTCGCAGCTGGCGGCGACGGCGAGGTCATCGCCAGGGTGTGCGCCGAGTCGTCGACTCTGATCTCCCGCCGGGTGGTGGCGCGGCGATCAGTCGACCCCGGCAGTTCGACCAGCTCCAAGGCATCGAGCGCCGCCGCCGCACTGGTGAAACGCTGGCGCGGATCGTGCGCGACGAGCTGGCCGAACCACGCAGCGAAGGCCACCGGCAGCGTCGGCAGTACGCTGGTGATCGGACGCAGGGGTTCATTGACGATGCGCTGCGCGGTGCGCAGCGGGTTCTCTTCCTTCACCACCGGATGCCGGCCAGTGGCGAGTTCGTAGAGCGTGACCCCGAGGGCATAAAGATCGGTCAGGACGCTGGCATCGCCGCCCGCCGCCCGCTCCGGTGCAAGGTAACGCACGGTGCCGACGATCTCGCCGGTGTCGGTGAGGTCCTCGGCGGCCAAGGCCACCGCGCCCTGGCCGGTGGCCAGGCCGAAGTCGGCGAGTTTGTAGACCCCCTCCGCGGCCAGCAGGATGTTTCCGGGTTTGATGTCGCGGTGCAGGATGCCAGCGCCGTGAGCCGCGGCGAGCCCGGACAACACCTGCCAGGCGCAGTCGACCAGGCGCCGAAATGGGAGCGGGCCATCCTCCCGCAGCACCGTGGCCAGGCTGCGACCGCGTACGAACTCCATCACCAGATAGGGTGCGATCGGGTCCGGGTGGTAGTCGAAGACCTGCACCACATGCGGTGAGCACAATTGCGCCAAGGCCTTGGCCTCGGCCGAAAAACGGGTGACCTGCTCAGCGTAGTCGAGCCGCGCGGTGTGGATGACCTTGAGCGCGACCTCGCGCGCGAGGGTGGGGTCGAAGGCGCGGTAGACGATGCCCATGCCGCCACGGCCGATCTGTTCGCGCAGCTGGTATTTGCCGATGCGTTCGGGAAGGGCAGAAGGGACGGGAATGGTCACAGCGACGGATCCTGCAACGGCGGTGGGGGGTGCAACCTGGCCTGTGCATGGCCGCTCGCCAGTGGGACGCTGTCGTCCCCTGGCCCTTCCCGGCGACGACTGTCGATTGACCCGCCGGTGGATTGCGTGATCACCTGCTCATCCAGACCTTGGAGGTTCCATGTTCCGCGCCCTTATCTCCGTCCTGCCCGCTCCCCACCTCCTCGCCGCCCTGACGCTCATGCTCAGCCTGTCGGCCGGCGAGGATCCCCTGGCCGGGGCCGCCTTCAGCGATGGCAAACGCCGCACGCTCTCCGACCTCGGCGACCAGACCACGGTGGTGATGTATTTCTGCGGCCACTGTCCGCGCTCGGGTGCGTACATGCGCACCCAGGCCAAGGCCATCCACGACGTCATCGAAAGCCAGCATGCGCCCGCACGGCTGGTATGCCTCACCCCGGACCTCTCGCCGGCGGAACTGGTGGAGTGGACCAAGGAGCGCAAGCTCGACGGTGCTCTGGTCGGCCAGGACCTGCGCAACTCGCAACGCATCAGCACCAACAACATCTTCCAGGGCGAGATCTACCGAGGCGGCAAACAGGTCGGTCAACTCCAGTTCAGCGCCGCCGATGTCGAGGCGGTGAAGACCCGAGTCACGGCCAAGGACGCCGGCACTTTCACCTATCCGGTCGACGGCCTCAGCGATCCGCGAGCCACCGAGGTGTGGTGGCTGGTCGAACGCGACAAGCCGCAAGCGATGGAGACCCTGATGGCGGCGCGCAAGAACAAGGCGCTCAAAGACGACGCCGACAAGATCTTCAGCGTGGTCGAAGCCAGCCTCAACAAACGCCAGGACACCCTGCTCGCCGCCGACGCCAGCATGACCACCTACGAGGGACTCGAGACCCTGCTGCTCCAGGCCAAGCCCGTGGTGCTGAAGCCCGCCAGCGAACGGCTGAAGGAACTCGGCAAGGACGCCACCATCAAGGGCGAACTCAAGGCCCGCGCGATCTATCAGCAGTGCCAGGAACTCATCGCGCACCCGAATCCGCAGAAGCAGCAGGCCGGCCGTGAGGGCCTGGCGACACTGGCGAAGAAGTTCGCCGAGACGGTGTATGGAAAGAAGGCCGCGGGCGGGTGAATGCGATGGGATGATGCACCGCGAGGCGGTACCTCATCGGCCCCTGCTCATCCCTCCATCGGATACCTCAGTCCGAACTGCCCACGCAACTGGTCGAGCACCCGCATCAGCGCCAGTGATTCGTCGAGCGTGACCAGCGGGCTCTCGGTGAGTCCGGCGCGCAAGCACCGACCGACCTCCATCGCTTCATACTCGTAGCCATTGGCCAGGTGCGGTGCCTCGATGGTCTCGGTGCGCCCACAGGCGGTCAGCACCGCCCGCGTCGCCTTCCAGAACGGCGCCGCGATCTCGATGCGTCCCTCGGTACCATCGATACGGGCACCATGCGGCGTATCGGTGCGCACGGCGCAGGTCAGCGAGGCCAGGCCACCCCCAGGGTAGCCCAGGATGTACGCCGCCTGCTCATCGACGCCGGTCTCGCCCAGGTGTGCGAAGCCAGCGATGCGTGACGGCGTGGGGCCGAATACCATCGCCGCGAAGGCGACGGTGTAGATCCCGACGTCGAGCAGACCGCCGCCGGCCAGCGACGGCGCGAGCAGGCGGCTCTGCGGATCCCAGCCGCAACGGAAACCGAAATCGGCGGTGACCAGGCGCGGTTCACCGATGCGTCCGCTCGCCAGCCACTCGCGCACCTTCGACATCACCGGCAGGAAGCGCGTCCACATCGCCTCCATCAGGAAGACCCGCTTGGCCCGTGCGACGGCGACCACCGCCTCGAGTTCCTTGGCGTTGACGGTGAAGGGCTTCTCGCACAACACCGCCTTGCCGGCATTGAGGCACAAGATGGCGTCGTCGCGGTGCATCGGATGCGGGGTGGCGACATAGATCGCATCGACCTCCGGATCGTTGGCCAAGGCCGCATAGCTGCCATGCGCGCGCGCGGCCCCGAACTCCGCGGCGAAGGCCTTGGCCTTGTCGAGGGTGCGCGACCCCACCGCCACCAGTTTGGCATCTGGCACCACGGTCAGCCCCGTGGCGAAAGCCCTGGCGATGGTGCCAGGCCCGAGAATGCCCCAACGGATGGGAGTGCTCATGATGGTTTCCTGCGGGATGGGCGGGAAACGCTAGGGACCTGGGGGAAGACGGGCAATTGGGGAAATTGTGGCAGAGAGGGAGAGGGGTGGGCACCGGCCGCGGCCACCGGCCACGGGCATCAGGCATCAGGCCACAAGAAATAGGCCACCGCATGAATCGCGGCCACCGTGATGACGACGGGCTTGAAGATCGTCTTCTGAGGTTTTCTTGGACGGCTCCTTGGATGCCCCACCCTCAATCGGTTCATGGCCAGACTGGATGAAAGCCCGTAATACCGGCCCGGTGGCTGCCGGCCTGCAGCTTGCAGCTTGCAGCCCGTGGCCCGTGGCCCGTGGCCGATTGCCCCTGCCTGGAGAAATCATCCTGACGGGATGAGATGCTGCATCAGTCGCCGGATCATCCGGCCGACGATGGCGTTCTGCGCGAGGATCGTGGCGAGGGTCGCTTGATCGAGGATTCCGAGATCGCCGGCGATGGTCGTTTGGGCTTCGATCTCGGCGTTGGATCCGAGTGCGATCCGGAGGAAGCGGACGAACTCGCGATCAGTGCGTTCCGCACCTTCGGCGATGTTGCTGACGACGGAGATCGCCGCGCGCCGCATCTGAGATTTCAGGTCGCCCTCCGCGCGCATCTCGGCGGTTGCAGAAGAGACGAGTCGCAGCAGTTCACGAGCCTGCTGCCACACACGAAGGTTGGTGAATTTGGCCATGGGGTGGTGTCCTTTCAGCCCCCGGACGGAGGAACGCGCGCAGCAGTCAAGGCCGCCCCTGGCGCCGAGCGCAGCGAGGGAAGCCTTGACGGCGAGCACGTTCCGTAGGCTGGGGGATGAAAGGACGCCGCCCCGCCGCTCTGCTGCAAAGAAAGATCCCAGCTCCGATGCCTCCAGGCAGGGGCAATCGGCCACCGGCCACAGGCCACCGGCTACAGGCCACAGGCCACCGGCCACCGGCCACAGGCCACAGCCCCTAAGCCCTCCCCCCCGGCAAAGGATGCCCGATACGCCCGCAACACCCTCCCACGAATGAGGTATACCTCCTGCTCCTCTTCCCCGGTCTTCCCCGCGCACCAGCTCCCCTCTCACCCATCCCCGCTGTCACCCGCTTCCCCTGACCACGTTCTCCGACAGCGAACCTCCCAACCCGGTCCTGCCCCCTCCATGCCCTCCACCTCCCCCCGCCTGCTGCTGCTGACCGCCCTGGCCATGGGGATGGCACCGAGCCTGTCGAGCGCCGACGCCGTCCATCCCGGCCACGCGATCTACCAGAAGCAGTGCGCCTCCTGCCATGGCGCCAAGGGTGAAGGCGTGCGCAACGAGTACGCCGATCCGCTGGTTGGCGACCGTTCGTTGGCGGCGCTCATCCGTTACATCGAGAAACAGATGCCGGAGGACAAACCCGGCACCTGCATCGGCGAGGACGCCAAGCAGGTCTCGGCCTACATCTACGAGGCCTTCTATTCGCCCGAGGCCCAACTGCGCGCCAATCCGCCGCGCGTCGAGCTCACCCGCCTGACCGTCGGCCAATACCGCACCACCATCGC
>JANPIY010000500.1:0-6265 GCA_031425255.1 Planctomycetota bacterium | reverse complement strand
CGGCGCGAAGACCGGGTCAGCGGGCGTGGGGCGGATGGCATGGATGGCATGGCGATCTCCGATGGGGACAGGTGATCGCAGCGATCCTGCCAGCCATCACCTTTGGGTGGAGATGCCTCCAGCACGCCCAGCCGCTGGCCGAGTCCAGGATTCCGCTAGACATCACACGTGGCAGGATGCCGCCATGGATCCGGAACTCCCCTCGCGCGCCATCGCCGCCTTCGAGCGTGCCAGTGGACTCAGCCTCTGTTTTCATGATTTCCGCCGCAGCCTGTGGCCCTATGTCGAGGCCACCCGCAACGAACACGTCAATCCCGTCTGCCGGCTGGTGAAGGCCAATCGCCACCAGGCCTGCATCGCCTTCTGCGCCAAACGCATGCGCGAGGAGGCCGAACGCCACCGCGAGGGCGTGATCAAACGCTGCCATGCCGGGGTGATCGAACTGTTCCTGCCGGTGATCATCGACGGGGTGGTGGAGTGGATTCTCTACGCTGGCGTCCGCCGCGCGGGCACCGATCTCGACATCCAGGTCGATGATCACCAGCGCAACCGTGGCGGTCCGTGGGCGCCTACCGTCGGCAAGCTGCCGGCACTCGGCGCCGAGGAAGCCGGGCACCTGCTCGAACTGCTGCGTCAACTCGCCGCGCGCCTGACCGCCTGGCGGACCACACTCACGGTCATGCTCCCGGCCTTGAGCACCCGCGGGGGCCTGCCGATCGCAGCCGCACGGCGCAGCGACATCACCTGGTTCATTTCCAAACGCCACCATGACGACCGGCTGCGTCTGGCCGATCTCGGCCGACACCTCGAACTCAGCGAGGATCGCGCCGGCCACGTGGTGAGCGAGCTGTTCGCACAATCGTTCGGCACCCTGCTGGCGAGAGCCCGCCTGACCACCGCGCAGGGATTGCTGCGCTTGAGTGACCTCCCCCTGCGCGAGGTAGCGCGCCAGAGCGGCTTCGGCAGCCGGGCGCATTTCTTCGCGGTGTTCCGCCAGCATCTCGGCCAGACCCCGGGGGCGTATCGCGATGCCGATGATGCTTCGGATCAGGTGCGGATCAGGACACCCTGAGGCGGCTGGTGGATGTGCAGTCTGCGTCCAGATCTTCCTTTTTCCGACCTGGAGCACGGCTGCCAACGACCTCTGCCAGAGCAGGCACTCGGCTCCATGGTCCGCCGTGACGTCGCGCCGGACGTTGGCGATGGCAGGCGCCCAACACTCCACTAGGAAAAAAATATCCGCTCGGCCACCGCCGTGCGGCGCTATCCTCATCGGCCATGAACATCCTGAAATTCGCTCCTGATTCTGGTTCCGGCTTGAAGGTGGACGTGCCCGCGGGCCGTTACCTGATCATCGATTACGGCCGCGAAGGTTTCGACGCGACGTTCACCAGCAAGTCCGGCGAGGAGATCGCCGTGCCACCGCTGAAGGGTGGTCGTTTCCATGGAGCCAGCCGACATGCCATCGTCGCCTGCCAGGAACATTACCGCCGCATGACCGACCCGGGAACCTGAGCGCCTCGCCGCCATCGCGCCACCGGCTGTGGCCGAGGCCGACGGCGCCCCGTTACCAGGACGTGACAACGCCCTCCACCAGCGACCCCAAGCTGCGGAGGAAGCGAGGAATCCGTCATGCGTATGCACCTGTTGTCCGCCGCGTTGATCGCCGGGCTGGCGACGACCCTGACCACGCCCCTTCCAGCCGAGTCGCTGGTGATCCACGAATGGGGGACCTTCACTTCGTTCCAAGATGAAAATGGGCGCGCCATCGGTGGCATCAACATCGACGACGAACCGGTGCCGGCCTTCGTCCACGACGCCGCACCGAACAGCCTGCGCCAGCTGAGCGACCGCTTCGCTGACCCGTTGCAGAAGGGGTGGCCGGCCGCCGATCAGCGCGTGACCATGCGCCTGGAAACCCCGGTCCTGTATGTACACCCCGCGGACTCCACCGCCCTGAAGCTGGCGGTGCGGGTCGAATTCCGCGGTGGCTGGCTGACCCAATACTTCCCTGATGCCATCGCCACCATCCCCGGCCACCGCGACCCCCTCGGACATCACGTCTTCGCACCGCTGGGCGCCGACTCGGTGGGATCGCTACACTGGCCGCGGGTTGAGATCGGCGGCCGCCAGGTCGCACCGCCGGACACCACCGCTCCGGTATGGCTGGCACCCCGCCAGGTGCAGGCGGCTCCGCTGACGGTCGGCAACGAAGGCGAACGTTTCCTGTTCTACCGCGGCATCGGGCACCTCGATGCGCCGGTGCGCGTGATGCGGGACAGCGCGGGAACGATGACCATCCACGCGCAGCCCGAGGCCAACACCATCCAGGCTTATTGGCTGGTCGACATCCGCGCCGACGGCCAGCTCGCCTACCGTCAGATCGACCGTGGCGGGTCGCAGGGCCCCTACGCGGCGGGCATGGACCACTTCGATGATGATGCCTACGGACCACAGCCGCGCGCGGCTTTGAGAGCGCATCTGCACGCTGCGGTGGTGGCCGAGGGACGGATCTTCGCCGATGAAGCCGACGCCCTGCTCAACACCTGGGATGCGTCCTACTTCCGCAGCCCAGGCCTGCGGGTGTTCTTCCTCGCGCCGCGCTCATGGACCGAACGGGTGCTCACGCTCACCATCTCTCAACCTGCGCAGATCGAGCGGGCGATGATCGGACGCATCGAACTCATTTCACCGAAGCAACGCGCGCAGCTGGCGATCATCAGCGCGGGGCCGACTTCGCAGCCGAAATGGTGGCGCGATTTCCTCTCCCGCCGGGTGTACGAGATCACCGCCGAGGGCAAGACGGTGTTCCGACCACAGGGCCAGGAACTCCTCAGACAGGCCAGCAGCGAGCCCGGAGCCTTCACCCGGCTGGGCTTGGCGGTGCCCGCGGACTACCAGGCGTATCTCGCGCTCGGGCGCTTCCGCGAGGCGCTGATCGCGCGCACCCTCGCTGATCATCCAACGCCCGGACTGGTCGCCTTCGCCAAGACCTATGGACTGCGCAAGGCGCGCTGAGGGATGAAGAAAGCCCTGGGCTTGAATCTATCCATCACCTCTCCCCTCCGCGTTCTCCGCGCCTCCGCGTGAGCCCTCTGCCTTTGATCCGCTTCGCATCCTCTGCGGCGAAAAGGGGATGCGGAGATTTTCAGGAGTGCGCCGACGGTCGCCGGTGGGCTTCCTCCCCATCCCTCGACATCAGCGGAACCATGCTTCCGTATCCTTGAGCCGACCAGACCCATGCACTGGACAGGCGAGCTGGGCTGGGCGTATACTGGTCCTCCATGCCACGCATCCTCATCGTCGATGACGACCCCATCCTGCTGCGCGTCTATCTGAGCAAGTTGACCTCCGAGGGTTTCACCGTCGAAGCGGTCGGCGAGGGCGCTGCGGCATTGATGGCCATCGCCGCTAAACCACCCGACCTGCTTTTGCTCGACTTGATGCTGCCCGATCTCAGCGGGGTCGAGGTCATCAAGGCGGTGCGGGCCCGTGAACGTGGCCGCCGCCTGCCCATCGTGGTGCTCTCCAACCTCTACCTGGAGGAGGAGAGTGCCGCCGCCACCGCCGCGGGGGCGGATCTGGTGCTGACCAAGGCACGCACCACGCCGCGCAAGGTGGTCGAGTCCGTGCGTGGCGTACTATCGGTGGTCGCTCCGCTGGAACCCCGCCCGCTCCCCATCACGCCGCCGCTGCCGGGTCCACCCGGTGAGCGGATGCCTTCGCCGCCGGTGGCGGCCACAGCTGTGACGGCGGTGCCCCTGCCGATCTTGCCGACATTGCCGTCCGCCAGCGAGGAACCGCGCATCGTGCGCGGCAGCACCGCCCTCGCGGTCGCTCCAGACACCACCCGCCGGTCGCGGGAGGGTTCCGAAAGCTTCGTCCGCGCCGAGAGCTTCCTCGCCCAGATCGAACCCTCGCTGGTGGAGGCCACGCATCTGCTCACCACCCTGGCGCAGGATCCCGGGGCCCTCACCAACCTGGGGCGCACCTGCAAACACTTGGGCAACCGGGCGATCGCCGCCCAACGCTGGGATCTGGCCAAGCTCGCCGCGGCGGGCGAATCGCTGGTGCATCAGATCAAGGAATCGCCGCGCTACCTGACCCCCTCGACGGTGCGCACCCTGACACAGGTGGTCGCGCGTTGCCGACTGCTGGCGACCTCCACCACCACCACCGATCTCACCGTCATCCCTACCCTGGTGCTCGATGATGAAGGCGTCTCGCGCACGACCATCGGCCTCGCCTTGGGCAAGGTCGGTCTGCAGGGGACGCCGATGGCGGAACCACGTCAGGCCTTGGCCGCGCTGGGGCAGCAGCGTTTCCGGCTGATCCTCAGCGATGTGATGATGAATGGCATGAGCGGTTTCCAGTTCGCCGCCCAGGCGCGGCTCGTGCCTGGGTACGTGCGCACGCCGATCATCTTCGTCACCGCCCTCGCCGACTTCGAAAGCCAGTTCCGCGCCACCGCCCATGGTGCCGACGACCTCATCGCTAAACCGTTCCTGTTGATGGAGCTCGGGACCAAGGCCCTGCTGCATCTGCTCACCGGCGACGGTGACGCCTGGGAAGGGCGCTGATCGTGCATGCCTGGGCGAAAACCCTGGTGGGCTTCGTGCTCGCGTTCCTGGTCCTGGTGGGAGTGGCCGGGTTGACCTACGCCAACTCCCTCAAGTTCCTCGCCAGCAGCCAACGGGTCACCCACACCAATGCGATCAAGCAGTTGCTGACTGATCTGGTCGCGCTGATCATCGACCTCGAGACGGCTGAACGCGGCTATGTCATCACCGGACAGGCGCGCTTCCTGCGTGCCGGAGAGACCAATCCCGAGCTGGTGCGGGAGCTGATCACCAACATCCGCCTGATGACCAGCGACAATCCCGCGCAGCAGGCCCGTCTCGATACGCTCGAGCCGTTGGTACGGGAGAAATTGCTGGTGATCGCCGAGCTGATCCGCACGCGCCGCGAGCAAGGCCAGGAGGCCGCGGTCGCGGCCGTCGCCAGTGGCCATGGCGAGACCCTGATGAAAGACATCCACCAGCGCATCGACGACCTGACCGCGCACGAGGAAGCGCTCCTGGTGCAGCGCGAGCTCGAGGTCCAACGCAACGCCCAGACCGAGGCGACGATGCTGATCATCGGCATGGGCTTGCAGGCCCTGCTGCTGGGAGGCGTGTTCGCGTTGGTGGTCCGCGACCGCCGCAATCGTGAAGCCTCGGCCGCGACCCTCCAGCACACCCTGTCGTTGCAGCGCGGCATCCTCGACGCGGCCAACGCAGTGATCATCGCGTCCGATCTCGAGGGCCGCATCCATACGGTGAATCCGGCCGCCGAGCGCTGGCTGGGCTATCAGCCGAGCGAACTGTTCGGGGGAACCTCGGAACGTTTGCATGTGCGCGCCGAGATCGAGCGCCGCGCGCGGGAGCTGAGTGACGAACTCGGCCGCGAGATCAAACCGGGCTTCGAGGTCTTCGTCTGCAAGGCGCGCGAGGGCCTGGTGGATGAGCACGAGTGGACCTACGTGCGCAAGGATGGCAGCCACCTGCTGGTCTCGCTATCGGTGAGCGCGCTGCGCGATGACAGCGGGAGGCTCACGGGCTTCATGGGCATCGCCCACGATCTGACCCTGCGCAAGCTGGCGGAGGAGCAGATCCTGCTCGCCAAGGAGACCGCCGAGGCTGCCACCCGCGCCAAGAGCGATTTTCTCGCCAGCATGAGCCACGAGATCCGTACGCCGATGAACGGCGTCATCGGTATGACCGGCCTGCTGCTCGACACGCCGCTGAACGAGGCCCAGCGAGCGATGGCCGAGACCGTGCGCGGCAGCGCCGACAGCCTGCTGACCATCATCAACGACATCCTCGACTTCTCGAAGATCGAGGCCGGCAAGCTCGACCTCGAGACGACCCAGTTCGACCTCCGGCATGTGATCGAGGATGCCCTGGGCCTGCTCGCGGAAAAAGCCCAGGGCAAGGGCCTCGAGCTGGCCTGCGCCATCGACCCGGAGGTTCCGGTCGCAGTCAGCGGGGATCCCGGCCGCCTGCGACAAGTGCTGGTCAACCTGCTGAGCAACGCGGTGAAATTCACCGAGCACGGCGAGGTGGTGGTGCGGGTGTCGCTGGTCTCGGATTCCAACAGCGGCCTGCGCCGCGCCATCCGCGGCGACGCCAGCGCGCAGGACAGTGCCGACCTCCGCCCGGTGGAGGTCGCCTTCGCCATCCGCGACACCGGCATCGGCATTCCGGCCGGGGTGCAGGCGCGGCTG
>JANPIY010000499.1:0-6934 GCA_031425255.1 Planctomycetota bacterium | reverse complement strand
ATGGCCGTGGTGCAGATCCCTGACTGGGTCATCGCTGGAATCGCGGCGGTTGAAACCGGAAGCACCTACCGCGACGGTGATCTCGTACATTACCGCGACCGTCGCGACGGACCCGATGGCGAAGTCGGACCGTGGCAACTTGCACCCGCAGCGCTCGCCGATCTCGGTGCCGGACATCTGCGTGAGCGAATCCGGCATGAACCGGTATTGGCTGAAAGCCTGGCTCGGGCGTGGCTGCTGCGCTGCTATCATCAGCGAGGTGACTGGATCAAAGCGGTTGCGATCTACCATACCGGACCGGGAGGGGATCGCAGACGTGGGAATCGCTACGCCGAGCGCGTGCTGGCGGCGGGCAGCGCACGCTGAGGTGAGCGGTCAGTCATCCGCGCAGGTAGCGTTTTTTCCGCTGACGGGTTCCAGCCCGCATGATCACGCTTGGATCATTCTCTCCATGGTGATTGGCTGGGCCGGGCCGCCGAATCGAGCGATGTCCTCCCCCTCGTCTCGGCGCATGATCTCTTCGGCGACCTGGGCGCCGTGATCGTCCTCGCTCCGCACCGCGATGAGAGTTCGTCCATCGCTCATCGAACTTGCGAAACGTCGGGCGTCGATCGCTGTCATGCCGACGCCGATCAGTGCGCCGACCAGACCGCCAAGGGCCGCGCCCATGCCCGTACCGATGAGAATGGAGAGCATGGGCAGAGCAGCGAGCAGCGCACCGATGTCGGGGAAAACAGCCACACCAGATGCTGATAACGCGGCCAACGCAGTGCCTATCGTTCCTCCACAAATTCCCCCGACGACAGCGCCTCGTCCACTCTGCGTATTGGCTTCCACGAGGTCGGGGGGATGGATCGACTTCGTCGGCTGAAGACGGGGCGATCCGGGGAAAACCACTGAGATCGATTGCGCGCTGAATCCAGCCGCACGTAACGCTCTCACGATGCCCCGCACACGAGCACCATGTTGCACCAGGGTGATGGTGATGAAGGACATGAGGGTACCCAATGGCTAAGAAGCGTTCCATGTGCCAAAAGCAGAGGATGTGACGGCGCTGATCACGACGTCGCGTTGCACGTTTCACGGGTCACTCAGGCCCGCCTGTTGCAGCATGCACGATATCGTCGATCCCACCCGATAGCCGCGCGCTGGTGGCTTTGGCATCTTCTGTGCCATCAGGCCATGATGAGTGCCCGCGTCACCACCGCTCCTCCTGCTCAGCAGCCCCCTCCGTCAGAAGACTTCATGCGAATGGTGGTTTTGACGGATGAACCCGTGGATTCACAGCGTATCCAAGAGGCGATCGCTCCGACGCAGGATCGTGAGATTCGCGCGTTGCGCGCCTATTGGATGTTGCAGCCCGGCCGTTGGTGGGAGTGGCTGGCGATCTGGCTGCTGCAGAATCTGCGGTTCGCACCCATCTATATCCTACCGCTGATGACGGGACACCTCATCGACCTGGCTAACAAGGGAGCCGACGGCAAGGCCATGGCGTTCCTTCCCGTCTTCGCGCTCGCAACGCTGGGGCTCTGCGTGGTCAACGTTTTTGGTGATACCAGCGCCAGGCTCCTGCTCTCGCGCATCTCCCGCAGCCTCACCGCCGGTTTGCGGGGAGCATTGATCCATCGGCTGAACCGCCTGAGCATGCACTTCCACGATCGGGAGAAGGCGGGCGAGATGGAGGCGCGCTTCACCATCGATCTCAATCGCCTCGAGGCCTTCCAGTCCTTCGTCGCCGATGGCCTGCTGATGAATGCCTCGGTGATGATCGTGATGGGCGTCATCATCTTCCTGACCAATCCACTGCTCCTGGGAGTCATCTTCCTGGGCGTCACCGTCAATCTGCTCCTGGTCCGTTTCCTCTGGAGCCATCTCACCCATGCGCAGCAGGCGTACCGCAATGCCGAGGGCGCTTTCCTGCACCGACTCGGCGAGGCTCTGCAGGCACTGCGCATCTCGCGGGCGCATGCCACCGAAGATTTTGTCGAACGACGTCTGCAAGACGGCGCCCGGGAAGTCGCGCGCAAAGGCCTGCAGATCGACTTTCTGATGAATCTCTTCGGGTCATCCTCCTGGGCGGTCAGCACGGCGCTGAATACGGCAGTGGTGATCCTCGGCGTGTGGCTGATCCTGATCGATCCCACCACCATCACCCTGTTGGGCTGGTCCTATGTGATCGAACCGATCACCATCGGCCAATTCACCGTCCTGCTCAGCTATTACGGCATCATCACCGGGGCCACCACCGCGATCATCAATCATGTTCCTGCGGTCACCGGCGCCGTCGATGCCATCCGCAGCTTGGCCGGACTCTATCGTGAAGGTGACGTCGCCCGTGACGGCGATCGCATCCTATCGAAGCTGAAAGGTGCAATCCGGTTGGACGACGTGTCCTTCTCCTATCCGGGAAGCCAGCGGCCTATCCTCAATGGACTCTCGCTCGACATCCGTGCCGGCAGCACGATCGCGCTCGTCGGCCCTTCAGGTGGCGGAAAAAGCACCATCGCCAGCCTCATCCTCGGATTCTACAGACCAGATGCGGGACGAGTCACCATCGACGGGACGGACCTGGACGAGATCGACATGCGCGCGCTGCGCAGCCGGGTCGGCGTGGTGAGCCAGGAAGTGGTCCTCTTCAACGACACCATCCTTGCCAACATCGCCTGGGGCGACCAGCACCCGGACCGTTCGCGCGCGAAGGAAGCTGCACGCCTGGCGAATGCCATGGAGTTCATCAGTCAATTGCCGGGGGGGATGGATCATGAGCTGGGAGATCGTGGTGCCGGCCTCTCTGGAGGTCAGCGCCAGCGCCTGGCGATAGCCCGCGCCCTCTACCGTGATCCTCGTATCCTGGTGTTGGATGAAGCGACCAGCGCCCTGGATCCAACCAGTGAAACCCTGGTTCAACAGGCCCTCGAACAAGCCCGCCATGGCCGCACCACCCTCATCATCGCACATCGCCTTTCCACCATACGCAATGCCGATCAGGTCGCGGTGGTCGCAGCCGGAGTCGTCGCCGAACACGGCACCCATGAACAACTGATCAAGGCTGGCGGGGTCTATGCGCGCATGGTGAACGGATCGACAGCCAATCCTTTCCCTGCCGGTTCGGTGGAGCCGATTTCTACCTGACAGCGTGCAGGGCTACCGGTCGCACTCGTCGCTGCGATCCGGACTCTGCCGACGGATAACGCTGTTTTCAGCTACGTGCACCACGCGGCATGGCGATGACCGGACTCCAGTCCGCTCCATGAGCGACATCTAATTCATTGCGCGTTGGTCGGTCATGGTGAACGTCAATTTCATGGCCCTGACTGATAAGAATAATCGATATTGCAGCACGAAACACCAACCTGCTGCTGTTTGCCCTGATAATCCCGTGGATCTGCTTGGCACGACGCATGCAAGAGGCCTACAACTTCATTCACCAAACCCTGGAGCCTTCCATGACCCGTCCACTTCCACTCATCGCAACGTTCCTCTTGATGGGAATGGCTGCGCCATCACTTTCTGCCGCGGTCGTCGATCACGATTACCTGCCGCGCCTTGGCGGCCAGGTGCTGTTCGGTACTTCCGGCGTCGAACCCGGCATCTTCGCTGAATGGCGCCTTGGTGATGCCGATCTCCTGCTTCGCCCCGAAGTTTTCCTCAATGAGGATGAACGCGCCGGCGCCGGTGCGATGGTTGGCTGGGAGATTGATTTCTTCAATCTACCCGAACGTCAACAGCTCGCTATTGGACCCCGGGTGGCCTATCACAACAGCGATGAGAGCGGCTGGGAGGTCGATCTCATGGCTATCTGGAGCTTCAACCTGGTGCCCAATCGTGACGGCCGGCATTATCTCGAAATCATCGGAGCCGCCGGCGTCCTTGAAGAGGAAGAGAAGAACACTGACGACACCAGCACCGAATTCGGCGCCAGCATCGGTATCGGCTACGGCTACCAGTTCTGACTTCAGCGCGTGAAGCGATGATGGATAAGTAATTCTCGCCTCTTTCATAAAAAGTAATCGTACCGCGACGTGGCTGTGTTCAGCCACGTCGCGGCATTTTATGACGATTGGATTTTCCTGAGAGTTCACCGCCTACGATTGGGTCCGGTTCCTCCACGTGGCCGTGGAAAGTATTTTGAACCAGAGTCCGAAGAGGGCTCACAACTTGGCCGCACTTACAACGTTTTGAAGTATGACGAAGGTGCCATACCCGGCAGAAAGACCCATGGGGGTGCCGCGATCAGATGGCACCTGTTGGGGATTTCAGCTCGCGTAAGGCTCGTGGCGCCGAGGCGCGCCGGGGGCTGAAAGTCGATCTCAACCCTGCTTGCTCGCTCCACGACTTGTCCACGGCGTGGATCTGTCTGCCGACAGCGGATCGGCACTTTGGCCAAGCCAATTAGCGGGACCATTCATATCCGCATCCGTTTACGGCGGGATCTGAATTTTGAATAAGAATGGGTCCGAAGGCGTTGATTCGATGTTCCCAGCTACCCTCAGTCCTTGGGTGCAGCTTAAAACCGGTTCGCACCACGTCTCAGACCTCCGGGCACGGTTCAAATCGCGTCTTCCTATCGTTCGCCAACCGTTGAGGACCACGCCATAAGGGTCACAAAATACCCTTTTGAACACCTTGATCCCTTCAACATCAACGATTCATCATTGGGCAGAGAGCCCATGGCATGCTTGCAGCTTAGAGATTATGAGTTATCGATTTGCGCTCTTTGGTTTGTTTTGCAGGCCGACACACGGGTTTGGTCATGCAAATGGTCATGCCGGGTGTTTCCTGTCGAAGCATTCTGCACGAACACGGTTCAACACTTGTGCAGCATTCCGGTGCTTATGCTGGCACGTGATTCTCAGGCACTCTAAGAACCTGCCCCTTGAAGGATTGTGACCCGATGCCTAGCCACCCTTTCCAGCCTCCCAGCGTGCTCGCCTTGGCATTGCTGGTCGGACTGAGCTGGACCTCCGGTCTGGTGACGGCGGCGGATCCGTCAGATGGAATCAGTGAAAATGCAGAAATCTCTCTGGCTTCACTCACGGTAGTCGAATCTTCCTCCGTCCAGCCAGTCGAAGACAGGGGAGGGACCCTTCAAGATGCGCTCGCCCACGCCGTCATCGAGCGCAACGTAGCCGCCTCCCAGCGCGATTCCCTCCTCCAGCGGCAATGGTTGATCATCGCCTACGCGTTGGTCGCTTCCCTCGTCGCACTGTGGTTCATGCACACCACCTTGATGCGCCGCCCACTGCCGGCTGCTGCAACCGGCCGGATGCCCATCACGACCCGCGTGGCGACGACCACGACCCAGCGCAAATCCACCAACGCCACGATCACGATCCGCAATGCCGCCACGCAGGAGCCGGAGATCGTCGACCGCGTCGCAACCCGCAAGCTTTTCGCCGCCAAACCCCGGCCTACGGAAACTCATCCTCTGATGCCGGCGTTGGTGCCTACTTTCCATGCTCCGATGGTGCCGCCTGCTCCGCTGATCGTCAGTCCCCCGACGCGCCCACAGCGGTTGACCGCGACTGAATACCACGATTACACACCAACCGATCACCCGCAGGCACAGATCCAGATCGGTAGTAGTCCGTCCATCCTCATGGCGCCCGGGGTGGATGATGTCGTTCCTGAATCAGAGGCGGATGATGAGACCACCCAGGTCAGGATCGAACGACATGGTCGCGTCCTGGTCAAACAGGGCTTCTCCCTCCTGGAGGTGATGATCTCCCTCACCATCCTGGCGACCGTGCTCACTGCCATCAGCGGCGGCATCTACAGCCTGAGCTCGTTCCAACGGGCGACCAGCGAAGAGGTCCTGGTGCGCGATGCGATGCAGATGTGGGGAGAACGTGTAATGGGGGCGGAATGGGAGTGGCTCGGACGAGACCGCACCGACGACCCACTGAAGGGCGCGTGGTCGTGGGAACGGCCCGAAACGACCGACAAGCTGGTCGCAGGTGAATTCCAACCCTTACGCGAAGGCGGCTCCAACCTCGCCCATGATGCTTCCGCCCAGCTCCTGGATCATACCAAATCAGGCATCCAGAATCTCAAATTCTATCTGGAGTACTATCGTCCCACTGCGCTGGAGGTTTGTTTCACGCCAGCGGACGGAGCGGCGGCCAAAGCCGCATGGAAAGAACTGCGTAATTCCTACCGCCTGGCCCGACCCATCGACTTGCGCCAGCACACCGATGCGGTGGTGGTGCGCTTGACCGCTACCTGGTCGGCGAGCGACGGCGGCACCCGCCGTCGTGAACTCGTATTGGCTCGTACGCCATGATTCCGATGCGGAACGGTAGCACTCTGATCGAACTCAGCATGGCGCTGGCGATCCTTGCCGTTGGCCTGGTGGTCACGCTGGAAAGCATGGTCCACATCAATTCCTTCAGTGGCCTTCAGCAACGACAGGGCGATCTCGACGAACAGTGCCGGCGGATCACCCAGAAGCTGCACCAGGACATCGCTACCACCGGCTGGTTCGTCAAGCCCGCTCAGGGGAGCACACCAGCACAGCGGTTGTTCCCCCAGGTGATCAAGGGCGGTCCCGATACGCTCGGCGATGAGCTGGTGTTCTTGCGTCTGCGCACCGAACGCACTGCCGGTGCGGGTGCAGCGCAGAGCCGGGTGCAGCCGGTGAATTTCAAAGGTGAACCGGCCGTTCCCATGGACCGCTACGCGCGCGCCAACGGTGTGCGCTCGCTGATCCTGAATCCTGATTGGACGCCAGCTGCTCGTGATGCTGTCTTCGCCATCCCCACCTGGGAAACCGTCGACGCCAACGTGACGTTCGACAAAGCGACCCGGTTAGACGAGCTGCGCCATTACCGCTTCATCGTCCGTCCAGACCTCGAAGTGACCGGTCGTGGCGTGCTATTTCGTGAACACCGGGATGGCGAGCTGGGGAAATGGACCATCGACGAGCGCATCGCCG
>JANPIY010000498.1:0-4475 GCA_031425255.1 Planctomycetota bacterium | reverse complement strand
CTCGGTGAGCGCCGCGCCACGAGGGATCACCCACACCCGCCACTCGGCTGCCGCGTGCCAGGCGGTGCGGTCGGTGAAGCGGTTGCCGATGTAGCCGCGCAGGGTGTCGGCGCCACCGAGACTGGGCAGCGCCCAGAAGGGCAGGTCCCGAGGCGGCCCAGGCACGTGCGCCGAAAGCGAGGGTGTCGGTGGGCGGGTTCTCCTCCGCGCCGACGCCCCCCTCGTGGAACAGGCCAGGCACGGGAATGGTCCAGTTGGCGTTGCCGCTCCAGATGGCGCCGATCTGGTTGTCAGGAAGGTTGGCGCCGTGCTGGAAGGGCGCGACATCGAGCGCGGCCTCGACCATCCAGCCGCGGTAGGGATTCTCCTGCGAGTCCCGCAGGTCGTAACGGATGGCGCCGTGCAGCCAGGCGCTGCCGTAGCTGTCGGCGTCCTCCACCAGGTCGGGAAAATCGTCTACGGTGCTCGGACGGTTCTCCACCCGACCGCGATAGAGGTTGCGGTATTCGCCACGTCCCCCGACCTGGATCACCAGGTCATCGCCGGCACCGGGTACGCTCAGCTGCAGCAGGAGTTGGGCATAGGTCACCTCGTCGGTGAAGCTGGTCTCGTCATCCTCGGTGGTCTGCGAACCCAGCCCGTAGAAGCGCCGGGTCAGTGAACGGTCATAACCCATGCCGCCACGCAGATGGCTGCGTTCCTCGGTCAGCACGCCGCCACCCGCCCGGTTGCGATGGTGCAGCCAGCGCTGCCAGACCAGCGAGTAACGCTCCTGGCCTTCCGTGGTGGTGGAGAGGAACAGACCGCCGAATTCCTGGCGCCGTTGTTGGCGGAAATCGATGTCGGTGATGGCGACGCCACCGCCCAGTCCGACGTCCTCCTCGAAATAGAAGATCGGTGAGACGAAGCTGGTGACCCAGAACCGTTCCAGCATGGAACCGGGCTTGATACGGCCTTCGGGGACGTAGCGCCAGCGTTCCGGATGGGCGAGGTCGGCCGGGAGGGGCACCTTGGGGATCCGCCCGTCGGGATCCAGTCCACGCAAGGGATCGAAAGGGATCTCGTGCTCACGCACCACGGGATCGGCCATCGGGTCCACCGCCAGTACGGGAGGGATCATCATGGCGATCAGGAAGACCAGGCGTACACACACGCCATGCACGGATTCAACCACGGGCAGGCATCGGCACCCGACGATCGTCGTCGGCGCGCCAGGGAGGACTGACGATGGCCGCAAACTCCAGGGCCTCGGTGCCACGATTCTCGACCCACTGCGCATGCCCTGGGGGGATCACCACCGCATCTCCAGGTCCGACCTCGCGGCTTTCCTTGCCGATGTGCATGATGCCTTTGCCGCGGATGATGTAGTAGACCTCGGTCTGGCGCAGCGCGTGTGGATGCGTCGATTGCCCAGGGTCGACCCAGGCGATCGCCAGCGAATAGGTGATCAGCGCCGGGTCGTGATCGGGATGCAGCAGCTCGCGCAGCCGGCAGCCGTCATTGGCGATGATCTCTTTGCTGGCGGCGAGGGATTTGACCTGCATGGGTGCTCACTAGGGGCTCACGGTTCCTCACAACTACTCGCAACTACTCACAACGAGCGGTTGCGTTTGCTCGGCGCGGGTCGGGTGTAGGCCTGCGTGCCGCCGCCGTCCTCATCCTCGTCGCGCACCACCGGATAGGTCGGCCCGACGTAAAGGTCCTCTTCCGTGGTCGCCAGTTCCACCCCGATCGGCGGGCTGGGCTGATAACTCTCCTTGGCATCGAACGGCAGATTGATCCCCGCTGAACCGGCGCCGGCCGTGGCCGGTTCGGTGACCGGCATCGGCTGCGGTGGCCGCACCGGACGATCGTCGCTGCGCCGCTGGTTGAGGCGGTGGACGTTGAGGTTGACCTGCACCACCGTCTGTTCCGGCATCAGTTCGGCGAAACGGCGACGGAGCAGGCGCTGACAGAAGCGGTTGCGCTCGGTGACGTTGGCCACCTCCCACAGGGTCACCACCGCTTCGATGATGATCGAGCGTTTGACGCGATCCTCGAAGACCCGCACGGTGGCCTTCTTCACATCGGGTTCGCCTTCGATGGCGCGGGTCAGGGCCTCCTCGACCGCGATGAGGTTGACCGAGATGCGGCCGGTCTCGGTGGTGTAGCTGATCTCGCGTGAGCGGCGCCAGACCTGGAACCAGCGCACCACCGCGGCGAAGGGGCAGAACACGAACAGGCCCGCGACCGACAGGCCGACCATCTGACCATTGGTGGTCATCAGGTAATCGCTCAGCACGGTGGCGAATGCCGGCTCCCAGTATGCCGCCAACGCCAATCCGCCGGTGATGAAGGTCAGCACATAGAGGAAGAAATTCAGCGCGGCACGCATGATTCGACTATGGAAGACCACTTCCAGGGCGCAACCCGGAGAAGGACCGACTTCCGGCACGCTTGCACGACTCGCAAGCCGCGACGGCGTTGCGAATGGCCCAGGGCCTTTCGTTGAGCGCTACGGAAAAGAGGCCCGGCCACCCGCTGCCTTGCGCCCCCTGCCTGCGCACCACCATCCCGTCCCCATGAACACCCAACGCCACGATATCCGTTATCAATCCCGCGGGGTGTCCGCCGGCAAACAGGAGGTCCACGATGCGCTCACCCGCCAGGACGCCGGGCTCTTCCCAGGAGCCTTCTGCAAGATCGTGCCCGATGACCTGACGGGCGATGCCGAGGCCTGCCTGGTGATGCATGCCGACGGCGCGGGCACCAAGGCCGCGCTCGCCTACCTCGCCTCGCGCGAGAACTTCGGCAGCCCGACCTTGGCGCTGACCTGGGCCGGCATCGCCCAGGACAGCCTGGTGATGAACCTCGACGACCTCGCCTGCGTCGGTTCCATGGGGCCGTTCCTGATCTCAAACACCATCGGACGTAACGCCAAGCTCATCCCAGGCGAGATCATCGCCGCGATCGTCAACGGTTATCAATCGGTCTGCGATCAGCTCGCCCAGTTCAACATCAAGGCGCGCCTGACCGGTGGCGAGACCGCCGACGTCGGCGACCTGGTGCGCACCATCATCGTCGACAGCACGGTGGTGGCGCGCCTGCGCCGCGACCGGGTGATCGATGCCGGGCGCATGGCCCCTGGGGACATGATCGTCGGCTTCAGCTCCACCGGCCAGGCGGTGTGGGAGACCCGGCCCAATTCCGGCATCGGCTCCAACGGTCTGACCAGCGCACGTCACGACCTGCTCGGCGGCGGCTACCGTGACAAGTATCCCGAGACCTACGCGCCGCAGGTGCAGAAGGAGCTGGTCTACTGTGGGCCCTACGCCCTGGGCGACGCCCTGCCGGACAGCGGGATGACCGTCGGCCAGGCGCTGCTGTCGCCCACGCGCACCTATTTGCCGCTGATCAAACGACTGCTCGAGACCGTCCCGCGCACCGATCTGCACGGTCTGATCCACTGTTCCGGTGGTGGCCAGAGCAAGATCGTGAAATTCGGTGGGCTCGGACGCCGGACCGGCAACCGCTACGTCAAAGACAGCTGCTTCCCGGTGCCGCCGTTGTTCACCGCCATACAGAAGGCCACCGGCATGGGCTGGGCCGAGATGTATTCGGTCTACAACATGGGCCATCGCCTGGAGGCGGTGGTGCCGCCGCAGGTGGTCGATATCTGCCTGGCCGCGGCTCGCGACTGCCGCATCGACGCCCAGGTAGTCGGCCGGGTCGAAAATCGCGACGACCCCGGCAATGAGGTCGTGGTGAAATCACCTCACGGGACGTTCCAATATCGGTAAGCGCGGCGTCGCCCGTCACCGACATGCCGTCATCGCGGCACCGCAGAAACATCGAACCCAGAGCCGCGAATCCATCAGATGAAACCCCTCGTCCTCATCGACTGCGTCGGTCTCACGCCTGCTCATCTGGGGAGCGATACCCCCAACCTCTCGCGCCTGGCCAGCGAGGGCTTCAGCACCGCCATGACCGGCGTGGTACCGGCGGTGACCACCACGGCGCAGACCTCCATGCTCACCGGCAAGCTGCCGCAGGAGCACGGCATCGTCGCCAACGGCTGGTATTTCCGCGAGCTGGGCGAAGTGTGGCTATGGCGCCAGAGCCAGCGCCTGATCCAGGCGCCGAGCTGCTGGGAGATCGCGCGGCGCGCGAAGCCGGAACTCAAGGTCCTCAAACATTTCTGGTGGTACGCCATGAACACCGACGTCACCGCCACGGTGACGCCGCGGCCGGTGTACTTCCAGGACGGCGCCAAGGCACCCGACTTCTATGCCTGGCCGCCCGACCTGAAGCAGACCCTGTCGGCCCGACATGGTCAGTTCCCGCTGTTCCAGTTCTGGGGGCCCACCGCCGCGCTCGCTTCGACACGGTGGATCGCGGAAGCATTCGCCACCGCCTTCGATGCGGTGGCGCCTGATCTGGCGCTGTGCTACCTGCCGCACCTCGACTATGACCTGCAACGCTTCGGTCCGACCGGG
>JANPIY010000497.1:0-3721 GCA_031425255.1 Planctomycetota bacterium | reverse complement strand
CTACGCTATTGCCGGCAACGACCAGCTTGACGAGATGACCCAGCAAGCGGTCGACGTCGGCGGGATGCAGCCCGGTGGTCGGTTCATCGAGGACGTAGAGGGTCTCGCCGCGCTGCGCCCGTTGCAGCTCGGTCGCCAGCTTGATGCGCTGCGCTTCGCCCCCCGACAACTCGGTAGCTGGCTGACCGAGGCGCAGGTAGCCGACGCCGATGTCACGCAGCAGTTCAAGCGGCCGCCTGATAGCTGGCTCTTCGCTGAAGAATGTGCAGGCCTCGTCGACGGTCATCGCCAGCACGTCCGCGATCGAGCGCTCGCGATAGTGCACCGCCAGCGTCGGCGGATTGTACCGCTGCCCGTGGCACGCTGGACAGGGCGCATAAGCGCTGGGCATGAACAGCAGCTCGACGCTGACGAAACCTTCACCCTCGCAGGTGGGGCACCGTCCCTGCACGACGTTGAAGGAGAAGCGGGACGGTCCCCAGCGCCGGGCGCGTGCCGCCGGGGTGGCAGCGAAGAGCGCACGCACGTGATCGAAGAGACCGGTGTAGGTCGCCAGATTCGAGCGCGGTGTGCGCCCGATCGGCTTCTGGTCGACATCCACCAGCCGGCGGAGGGCTTCCACCCCGCTCACGATCCGGCCATCGCTTGCAGCGCTGCGGTGGTCTGTCGCCGGCGCGTCGTCGTCGCCCGCTTCCGCCACCTGGCCCAGGCGCTCGGATACCAATCCGACCAGGGCTTGGCTGATCAGGCTCGATTTGCCGGCGCCCGATACTCCCGTCACCGCGGTCATGACGCCGAGCGGCAGCTCGCACGCCAGCCGGTCGAGATTATTGCGGGTGATGTCGGCCAGCTTGAGCCAGCCGGACGGCTGACGCCTGGGACGCGCCCGCGGGCGCGGCTCGGCGAACAGGTAGCGCGCGGTCTGCGAAGCCGCCACCTGCCGCAGTCCGGCTGGTGGCCCACTGTAGAGGATGTGGCCACCCTGTTCGCCAGCGGCGGGACCGACATCGATCAGCCAGTCGGCCCAGCGCATGAGCGCGAGATCGTGTTCGACCACGAACAAGGAATTGCCCGCCTTCTTCAACTGGGCGAGGGCGGAGAACAGCGCTTCGGCGTCCGCGGGGTGGAGACCGGCCGAAGGTTCGTCGAGCACATACACCACGCCGAAGAGGCTGGAGTGGATCTGCGTCGCCAGGCGCACGCGCTGCAACTCGCCGGGTGACAGCGTCGGAGTGCTGCGTTCGAGGGTGAGGTAGCCGAGGCCGAGCGCGATGAGGCCGAGCAGACGCGCAGACAGATCCTGGCAGAGGCGTTGGGCGGCGAGGCGTTTTTCCGCTGAGAGTGGCGGCGTACGCAGGACGTCTGGCGCCGCGGCATGGGTGGCCCGGCCGGCCGCCGCCCGGCGAGCGCGATCACGCGGCGTCGGCGAACCCGTCTGCACATGCTGGTTGGGGGATGACGATGCGGCGGCGGCGAGGGTGGTGACATCGCCGTGCGCAATCGGCGTCACCACCGCTGCCAGCTTCTCCACCGTCAACCGGCCGAGTTCACCGATGTCATATCCCGCGAAGGTCACCGCCAGAGCGGCACGGGTCAGTCGTTTGCCCTGACACTCCGGGCAGTCGGAACCCCTCATGAAACGGGAGACCCGTTTCTTCATCAACTGGCTTTGGGTGGTGGCGAAAGTGTGCAGCACGTACTTCCGCGCGCCGATGAAGGTGCCCTGGTAGCTCGGCTCGGTCTTGCGGCGCAGGGCGGCGCGGGTTTCGGCGGGCGTGAAGCCGGCGTACACCGGCACCGTCGGCTGCTCGTCGGTGAAGAGGATCCAATCGCGCTGCTTCATCGGCAGCTCGCGCCAGGGCCGATCGACGTCGTAGCCGAGTGAGACCAGGATGTCGCGTTGGTTCTGGCCCTGCCACGCCGGCGGCCATGAGGCGATCGCGCGTTCGCGGATCGACAACGCGTCGTCGGGAACCATCGAGGCCTCATCGACGGTGTAGACCCGACCGAGTCCGTGGCAGGCGGGACAGGCCCCCTGCGGCGTATTGGGCGAGAAGTCCTCGGCGTAGAGCATCGCCTGCCCAGGCGGGTAGACACCCACGCGCGAGTAGAGCATGCGCAACAGGCTCGACATCGCGGTGACGCTGCCGACCGAGGAACGCGCGCTGGTCGCTCCCCGCTGCTGCTGCAACGCCACCGCCGGTGGCAATCCGGTGATGGAGTCGAAAGCGGGCGCGCCGACCTGATCGATGAGTCGCCGGGCATAGGGCGAGACCGATTCGAAATAACGTCGCTGGGCTTCAGCGTAGAGCGTCCCGAAGGCGAGTGACGATTTGCCCGACCCAGAAACACCGGAGAACACCACCAACGCGTCGCGCGGGATGTCGACGTCGACGCTCTTGAGGTTGTGTTCACGTGCACCGCGCACGCGGACGCAACGTTCCGGCGGGGGCGGCGTGGAATCCATCGCGGTGGTCGACATCGCCCAGGTCCCTCGTTCAGCGGGGATGGACGCCGCTGCCGTGGGTCACCAAAGCAAAGAACGCTCCGAAACGCCTGCCGCAGCGGAGTGAGGTGAAGGCGGTTTCCGTTCGCGACGCCGGCTCAGGGCGTCTTGACGGCTGGTCCCGCCAGGGCCGCCGTGATGGTGGCCGTCACCGCCTCGGCCAGCAGCTGCGAGCCTTGATCGGTGAAGTGCACATTCTTCGGCTTCTGCACCTCCCGCAGGCGGGCGGCGACCAACCCGCAGAGGTCATTGATCAGGACGCCCTCCTGTTCCATCACCCGCTTGGCGACCGCATTGTAGGCGATCTCGTCACCTTTGACCCGGCCGGCGGAACCTTCCGGCACCGGCGTGGTGCTGGCCCAGACCAGGGTGGCCCCGGTCTTGCGCAGGCGCGCAACGAGCTGGCGCAGGTTGGCCTCGTAGGTGGCGAGCGTGGTGACCTGCTTGCCACGCTCGGGGCTGACATACGTGCCCTTCTCATCGAGATATTTCAGGTCGTGGAGCCCGAAGTTGAAATGGATGACCCGCCATCGGCGGTCCAGCAGCCAGGCATCGATTTGCTCGAGGCCACGCGCGGTATCGCCCCCGTTGGCCGGCGCCTTGCCGGTGTGGTCGAGCGGACGGAAGACGTTCGCCTTGCCGGCCAGCCTGGACCTGACCAGCAGGGTGTAACCGATCGAGATCGAATCGCCGATCAGCAGCACATCTGGAAGTGCCGGATCGGGTGTGAAAGCCCAGGTCTGACCCGCCGCCTTCTCCTCGGCCGAACCGCCTTCGACGACCACCCGATCGGCACCGCCCAGCAGCGAGAGCAAGCCAGCGGCGCACAGCAGCGCGGCGATGAGGCTGGAGAGATGGGGGGACGACATGGCAGAGCTCCTGGATGCGGGGCGACCGGGGGCTGCCAGTCTCTGTCCGCATTCCCTCCCGCCAGTAGGCATGAGGTCGTCCCCGGGCGCGAAGTCAGATCCGTGTGAATATCCGTTACCGGATGACGGGCTCACCCCCCGGTGAGGCAGGAAAGGGGCGGCCGGGGGTGTTTGGCCAGGAGCCTCCTCCCCCTAGGCTGCGCGCCCGCCCAGGAAGCCGCCATGCACCGCCTCAGTCTGCTCATCCTCGCCTTCGCTCTGAGCAACCTCGCCCTCGCCGGAGAAGCCGCCCTCGCCTCGGCCTTGCCGCGCAGCACGCCGGAGCGTCAAGGCATCGCCTCGTCCG
>JANPIY010000496.1:0-2772 GCA_031425255.1 Planctomycetota bacterium | reverse complement strand
GCCGGCGCCCGCGACCAGCACCTGGTACCGGCCCTTGCCGGCGAGCGGGAAACGGCCCTGGTAACGCCCTGGGGCGATCTGCGTGAGCTCGACGGTGGCGGTGGTACTGCTCGGCAGCGACACCCGCGCCTGCAAGGTCATGAACCCAGGACTGCTGGCGTGGTCCTCGACCGTGATCAGGCCGCTGCCACCGACCGCCTCGCAGACGAGCTGGAGGTTGGTGCGGGTGTCGCCACGTCCGATCGCCTTCATCAGCTGCTCGACGAAGGCCTGATACTGCCCCCACTGCACCCAGTGTTTGCCCCAGTTGGGGGCGAGGTCGCCGGTGAAGGCCGCACTCGCGCCGACGCCATAGCGCCAGGTCGCCAGCACCGGATCCTCCTCCTCCGGATCGGGTCCCTCGAGGATGGTCTGGGCGCGTGCCTTGGGCGTGGTCAGCACGTACCCGGTCAGCGCCGGGATGGTGGCGATGCCCTTCATGATCGGCGAGGGGAACCCGGCGGTGGCGGTGAAGGTGAGGTTCTGGATCTGGCTGCGTTTGAGGGTCTTGGCCTCCTTGATGAAGATCGCCGGCAGTCGGCTGGCATCTTTCGGATAATAGGCGCGCCCGCCGGTGGCCTCGGCGATGGCGCGGAACCCGGGGACCTCCTGATCGCCATGCGGGAAGACCGTCACCACCGAGACGCTGATCTTGGCCGCGATGTACGCCTCGATCAGTTTCGGCGGTGGCGGACTGGGATCGCCATCGCTGATGATGATCAGGTGCCGGGTCGCGGCGTCGCTCGCCATCAGTCCGGTGAAGGCCATCTGCATGGTGCCGGCGAAACTCGGCATGTCGGCGGGTGCGGCGTTCTCGATCAGCGGCGCGATTTTTTCATAGTCGCCGGCCGGGGTCAGCGGGAAGATCCACTGATCGGTGCCATTGCCATCGTAGTCGATGGCGCCGACCTCGTCGCGCGCGCCGAGCACCTTGATCGCCTGCTTGGTGATGCGTTTGGCCCAGGTGTTGCCGTCACCGAATTCGCAGGTGTGGAGGATGATGGCGAGCGCGCCCTTGGGCAAAATCTTGCGCTGGGTGATGTCCATGCTCACCGGCAGCGCCTCCTCGACCGGTGTGCGGTTCCAGCCGCCCGGGCCGAAGGAGTTCTTGCCGCCGACCATCAGCAGTCCGATGCCGAGGTTGTGCACCCCGTCGCGCAGGGCGAGTTGCTGCGTCGCGTCGAGCGCGTCAGCCGGCACGTTCACCAGCACCACGCTGTCGTAGGGCAGCAATGACAACGCGTCGCTCGGACAGGTAGTGGCGCTGGCGACCTCGATCAGGCGGTTGGTCTGGCGCAGGGCCTTGACCAGGTCGGCGGCGTCGGCCGGGTCGCCTTCGGGATCGCACAACACCAGTACGCGGCCTTCGCCAGCGAGGTAGAGGTAGCCGATGGCGGTGTTGTTCTCGCGCAGCCCATCGAAACCCGCCGGCGCCTCGATGGTGGCGGCGTACTCGTAGTACCCAGGGCCACGCAGGTAGAGCGGCAGGGTGAAACGGTTCTTGCCGCCGCGGTAGTCGACCACCTGGCGCGCGACCTCCTTGCCGTTTTCACGCAGCACCAGTTCGCCGCGCCCAGGCTGCAGGCTGCTCACCACCACGCCCGCCTCGTAGGTCTCCCCAGGGCGGGCCTGGCGCGGGAGTTCGATCTTCTCCACCCACACCTCGTGCGCGTGGTGGTACTGCACCGGCAGCACGTCGACCGCGATGCCGCGGCGGGTGAGCTGGTCGAGCGCGCGTTCGAGATTGCCGTCGGTCGCCACGCCGTCGCTGATCAGCACGATTCGCCCTGGGCGGTCCTCGGGCAGCACCGCCGCGGATAGCGTCAGGGCTTTTTCCAGATCGGTACCGTCGTGGCCGATGCGCGTGGTGAAGGCCTGGAAGGGAAAGGACTGGCTCGGCGGCAGCTCGACCGCGGCGTCGCGACCGAACACCACCAGCCCGGCCTGATCGGCCTTGGGTTTACCGCCGACGCTGGTCAGCATCCATTGCCGCGCCTGGTCGGCGGCATTGTCGCCAATCGAATCCGAAGTGTCGAGGCAGTACACCAGGGCGAGATCGTCGCTGGTACGCACCGCGCGCGGTTCAGCCAGCAGCATGATGAACACTCCCAGGAGGCAGAGGCGCACCCACAGTGCGAGGTGCGCACGCGCACCGCTGAGGCCACTCCAACCGGCCGCCGACAACCACCACACCCACGGCAGCACCAGCACCCACGTGAAGGCCCACGGCGCAGCGAAGCGCAGCACCTGCTGCTGTTCCAGCAGTACCACGGCGGCGGCGTAGACCACGAGGAACGCTACCAGCGGCCACGCCGCCCAGCGCGACAACGGCCGCCGTGGTGCCGGCACCAGCCGACGGAATAGGCGCACGGAAGCGGCGAGGGCATTCACCGCTTAACCTCCGGTCGCATACCGGCGCCAGCCGTCAGCGACCACCACGTATGGTTAGAGGTCCCCGGTATTCTTGCCGGCGTGGCGGTGAATATCCCAACTATGGTCTCACGCGTGGTCATGGCGTCAGCTCCACCAGCCGGCGGTTGCCGGTGTCGGCCACCCACACCCGCCCCTGGCCGTCGATGGTCATGCCCCAGGGGGTGGCGAACTGGGCATCACCGCTGCCTGGTCGGCCATAGCGGCCGAGCAGCGCACCGGTTGGCGACAGCCGGGTGATGCAGCCGCCGCTGTATTCGACCACCGTCAGCGCGCCGTCCGCACCCACCACCACATGGTAGG
>JANPIY010000495.1:0-1733 GCA_031425255.1 Planctomycetota bacterium | reverse complement strand
CGTAGGGATTCTTCCGGGGCGCACTCGGCGACGGTCGAGGTCATCAGGTCGGCGACGCGCATACATCCCCCAGGTGTCGGACAACCGACGCACATCTGAGCACTGGCTGTGCCAGCACTCCTGTGCTGATATGTCCGCCCTGAGATCGATCCAAAGTGGTGCCCTTCAGGCCTTCACGGTTGGGACGGCGTTGCATGCCAGCGGGAATCGGTGCGGATCATGGCCGCCTTCGAATCGAAAAACCCGTCGGTCTGATTTCCTGCTGATTGCAATCCTCGAGCAATGCGATGAGCAAAGCTGCAAGAGTTTTGGCTTGCCGACATGACGGACCGTGCGGGCGGCCAGGGCTTGGCGTAGCTCACATTGGCATGGGCGTAGCTCAGCTTCACACGCGGCATGCGCCGCAGCGCTGCGGACTCATCGGAGCGCTCTCCTCCCATCACCACAAAAACACCAGGAAACATCCCATGTTCCTCCGCCGCATCATCGCGATCATCGCGCTCATCCTTCCCCTCACCTTCCTCCAGGCTGCAGACGGCACGACGCTGCATGAGGACGACGTCGATTTCATCAAGCAGGCCACCATCACTGGCTTGATCGAGATCCGTTCCTCAGAGGCCGCCTTGACTCGCGGTCTGACCGCTGACGAACAGGCCTTCGCCAAGAAACTGATCGCCGATCACCGCAAGGCCAATGAGGAGCTCGCCGAGATCGCCAAGCGCAAGGGCGTCACCCCCCCCAGCGACCTCGCCGCCGATGAGCAGAAGAAGCTGACCAAGATGACCTCGATCAAGGACAAGGACTTCAATGAAGAATTCCTCGAGCACCAGATCAGCTGCCACAAGAAGGCCATCGACCTCTTTGAGGATCAGGCGGAAGACGGCAAGGACGCCGACCTGAAGGCCTTCGCCACCAAGACGCTCCCGCACCTGAAGGCGCACCTGGCAACCGCCAGGGATCTCGAAGACAAATATTAAGTCTGGGTCGTTTGGAGATAGGTGTTGAGGGGGTGCCGGCCTTGCCGGCGCCCCCCTGTTTTTTTGGGACGCGCGTCGCTTGCCATGGACCCGGCCTGCACGCGGGTGCTCCCGGGCGGCGATTCACCAGCCATGGTCTCGTCGCGGTGTGGCGTGCCTTGAGGAGCTGGTCACCGCTCATGACGGCGGAACGGTGCTGGTGGTCAGTCCTGGCGGCGTGCTGGCCTGTGTCCTGCGCACCGTGCTCCGCATCCCAGCCGGCGCACCCAGTCGGTTGCGCATCGGCAATACCGCCATCGTCCATCTGGCGCGCGCCTCAGGCGAACCCTGGGGTGGTGGACCTCGACGATCTCGTTCCGCTGTCTTCGGGCAGCGTTCTTGCCAGCTCCAGGCGATGCAGACCTGTTGGTCGGGTTGGAAGGCGTCCAGCTGGCCAGGTCAACGCATTCACCGCTCCGGCATGGCATCCAGCAAGCGTTGCCGGCATGCGGCCACCGCGCTAGTGAAACGCTCCTCTGCACGGTAACGGTCGAGGTCGTCATCTTCCGCTATCCATGACAGGACGCTGGGATCCTTCGCCAGCGCCAGAGCCTTTTCGAACTGCGTATAGAAGGTGACACGGTCGCCCCACACCGCGAGGAACCAGGCGCGGTTGATCTCGAAGGTCTCGAGACCAGTGCGCGGAGGCACGATGGCATCAAAGATCCGGCGACCCTCATCGCGCTGACCACTCTGCACCAGCATGCCCGCCTGCAT
>JANPIY010000494.1:0-1584 GCA_031425255.1 Planctomycetota bacterium | reverse complement strand
ACAGCGGTGCGTCGCATCGCCAATGCCGCCATCAAACACTTTGGGCGCATTGACACGTGGGTGAACAATGCTGGCGTTTCCATCTACGGGCGCCTGGTCGAGGTCAGCGAAGATGATAATCGAAGGCTGTTCGATACCAATTTCTGGGGTGTCGTGAATGGCTCGTTGACCGCGCTCCAGCATCTGCGCCCAACGGGGGGCGCGATCATCAACGTCGGAAGCGAAGTCTCTGAAGCCGTCGTACCGTTGCAGAGCATATACTCCGCGTCGAAGCATGCCGTCAAAGGGTTCACCGATGTCTTGCGCATCGAGATGGAAGCAGAACAGGCGCCGGTATCAGTGACGCTGATCCAGCCCACGGCGGTGGACACGCCTTTCCCACAGCGGGCACGGAATTACCTGGCGCAGGAGCCGAAACTTCCCGATCCCAAGATCGATCCGTGGCAGGTCGCCGAGGCCATCCTGGATGCGGCCACCAATATCCGGCGTGACGTCAAGGTGGGGTTGATGGCCAAGGTGAATGCCGCGGTCGCCCACCTCATGCCACGGCTTGGCGATCGCATGGCTCGCAAGCAGATCGAGCGGCAGAACTATCAGGAGCCGCCGCGCAATCCCGCGGGAACCCTCCACCAACCCGGGGAGGCCGGTCACATCTATGGCACCGGTGGGCGTGAATCATGAGCTTGGATTGGTTTCAGTGCCCCGGCTCGCTCTCCAAATGACTGCTGTCGGGCCGGTGTGAGCGAAACAGGATGTTCGGCGATGACGCCGATCTGATCGGCTTCGGCCAAAGCGGGGTCGTTCCTGGTGGTGAGGATGTGCTGACATCCTGAATCCAGGAAGATGGACAGGACTGCTTCGTACTGACGGAAATCCTCAACCTGGACCAGGATCGCGACATGATCGTCGACTACGCGATTGGCGTAGTGGTGTCGCACCTCAACGGGCAGGCGCGGCTCGGTCGCTGGTCTGGCGGCCCCGATCGCGGCACCTGCGACCGCACCGATGGCACCCCCGAGGACCGCACCTGGAAGGGCCAAGACGCCGAATCCCATGAGCCAGCCAACCATACCGCCCGCTGCGCTCGCCGATGCGGCGGTGCTCACCACGGTTCCGGCAGTGCCACCGTCATGACCGGCAGCCGCCGGGTGTTGGGGACGGAGCGATGCGGCTTCTCGTCCCGTCGCTTCACCCGGGTGGATGACGATGATCGCCTGGCCGGAGATCCCAGCTCGCAGTAAGCGATCGAGCGTAGCGCGGATCTGCTCCTCGCCTTTGGTGATACAGGAGAGGATGAGTGTCATGGCGGTATTCCTTGGTGCAGAGAGAGAGGCGAACGGTGGTCAAACGGCAAAAGACGCTGAGGGCGGCAGGTGGGTTCATCCGTTCTGCGACGGCGCCCTCAGCGGTGCGGACGTTATGCCCGACCCGCGAGCGTCTGGTTCCTAGAGCTGGTTTCATAACCCATCCCTACTGCGCCCGGCCCTCGTCGGCTGCGGCCGCGTCAGACCAACCAATTGGTTCGCAACAAGAGCCTCCCGCCCTGCCACCGCACCACACCGCCCCTCGTGCATGCCTCGCTCG
>JANPIY010000493.1:0-2422 GCA_031425255.1 Planctomycetota bacterium | reverse complement strand
CGACCTGATGCGCCAGGCTGAAGGCCATGCGCGCATGGGTGACGTCGTTGCCGGCCGCGGGCTGGTAGTGCAGCGTGTGTTCGTTGTCGAGCAGCGGCGCGTAATGGTCCTTATGGTCCATCAGCACCAGCTTCTCGCCCTGGGTGGTCTGCTCGAAGGCGAAGAACACGCCTTCGTGCTCCAGCCAGCGGCAGATGAAATCCCAATCGCTCTCGTGGTACTGCACCAGGTACGGGCGCACCGGGTAGTCGGCCGCGCGCAGGTTGGCGACCACGAAATCCCGGCCTGCCTGCATGCCGTACGGACGCAGGATCTGCTGGATGACCTCGATGACGGTCTGCTTCTCGCCCATGAACACCCGGCAGCGGCGGGAACGGGTGAGCAGCCACAGCCGCGGCACCAGGGTCAGTTCGAGAGCGAAGCCGTTCTCGCGTCGGCCGACCAGCCTGGCCTCGCTGATCATGCCGCCGATGCGACGTGGCTCGATGTGCACCTGGTCGGCGGCGGTCAGGGGCGCGATGTTCAAGGTGGCGTTGCCGTCGAGCAGGTCCTGCAGGACCGGCGCCTCGTCGCTGTCGAGCACCTGGATGCGGTACTGGTAGAGCTGGCTGATCTCCTCCGTGCCGCTGAATTCCTGGACGTGGAAACGCTCCGCCGGCATGCCGGCCAAGGAGAAGGCGAAGGTCGCCCCGGGCAGCATACGCCAATCGACCATGGGAAGCTCCTAGCCGGCAGACTCTTCGACTATCATCGGCGATGCCGGTCGAGAACTGCCCCGATGTATCTGCCCATCCTTGCATGGCAACCGCAGGCGACATTCTGCGGAGCAATCGTGGGCGCGAGCCCATGCCGGAGCGGCTCAGCGTGCGGGCCGCTCTTCCTATGCGTCAGACATCATCGGTGCTGACCGGCCCCCCCGGCCGCGTCACCGTCACCGCTCACCGACAAGGATGATCATGGTCGATCTCGCCAGCCTTCCCGCCCTCGGCACCACCCCCGCTGCCGGAGCGCTGCCAGCGGGCGAATCCCTGCGTTACGACCCTGATTACGAAATGGTGTCGGCGGAGATCGCCAAGCTCGGCACTCCCGAGGCCAGCACGATCGAGTGGAAGGTGGTGGTCAACCGCAGCGCCGGCCTGCTCGAACGCACCAAGGACCTGTTCCTGGCCACCGCCTTGACCAATGGCCTGCTGGTGACGAACGGCATGGCCGGTCTGACCGCCGGCCTCACGCTGACCCACGGCATGATGGTCACCTTCTGGAACGACCTCTACCCGGCGCGCACGCGCATGCGCGCCCGCACCTCGGCCTTCGAATGGCTGTCGGAACGCATCACCGGCTATTTCAGCGATCCGGCCAACGCCTCCGCACTTACGCCCGCCGAGGTCGCGGCGAGTGCCGCCATCGTCGAGGAACTGTTCGTCTTCTGCAGCCCGGAACGTCTGGAGGGCGAGGATTCCGGGCTCGGCGGCCTGCTGCGTTCGCTGCGCGAAGCCAAGGCCCGGGTGTGCGGCGGCGTCGCCGCGCCCGGTGACGAGGTCCCGGCGGGTGCCGGTGTCAGCACGCACGAAACGGCGTCCACCGCGGGTGGTGGTGCCCCGATCGCGCTCGCCGTGCCCAGGGGCGGCGGGGCCCTCAGCGCCGCCGGGGTGGTCGCGACCCGTGACGAGGGTTTCCGCCGGCTCGCCGAACTCGCCGACTTCTTCCTCAAGGCCGAGCCGTTGAGTCCGGTCGGGCCGCTCCTGCAGCGGGCCGCGAATTGGGGCAAGATGTCGTACCAGGAGCTCTACAAGGAGCTGCTGGCGCAGAACCGCGACGCACGGCAGATGCTGCTCGATTCGCTCGGCATCAAACGGGATGAAGAGTCGTCGTAAGCGCGTCGTCCGCCTTCTAGCCCGCCTTCTAGCCCGCCTTCCCGTCCGCACTGCAGTCCGCCCTCGAGGAACGCCGCCATGACCGATCCCGATGATCTCCTCGCCGCCATCGCCGAGGCCTCGCAGGCCGCGTCGAAGGGCCCGGCCGCCCAGGCGGGCGACGGCGGTCGCCGCGCCGCCAACCTGATCGGCCAGGTGAGCCGGCAGGTGGCCAAGGAGACCGCCGCCACCCGCCCCGCGGCGGCGGCGGTGACCAGCATCGAGAGCATGCTCGGCCTGGACGAGAACGCCTGGCGCACCTTCCTCGATCACGCGCCGACCGACGGCCTGGTGGCGTGCCTGGTCGATGCCAGCGAGACCTTCCGCTCGCGGGTGGTGAACGCTCTCGACGACGAATCGCGCATCTGGATCAAGCAGAACCTCAAACTGCTGAGCGAGGTCACTCCGGCCCTGCGCGACGCCGCGCGCGAGCAGGTGCTGGCGGCCGCCAACCGTCTGATCGCGGCCGGCACCATCCCCCATCCGGGCCGCCGCGCGCCGGTGAGCGA
>JANPIY010000492.1:0-4221 GCA_031425255.1 Planctomycetota bacterium | reverse complement strand
GGCAGCGGACGGCCACGCAGGCGGATGCGCCGTCGCTTGGGCAGGTCGCCTCCCGCGCCCAGCGACGGCAGCGTCCACCAGCCTTCCACTTCGTAGACCTCGCTGATCCGCCGGCTGCGTTCCCAGCGGGCGGTGACCTCTTGCGGGCCGGTCTCCGGGATGAGGCGCAGGAATTCCCGCCAGGTGAGCTGATGGTCGGCCGGCAGACCGAGCATCGCCAGCGCCCGGCGGCTGAAGCGCAGGCCGCCGTGGTCGCGGTCGACCTCCCAGGTGCCCATGCTGGCGGCATCGAGGGTGAGTTCGAGCCGGACCTCGCCGTCGACCACGGCGGCTTCCGCCTCGCCGCGCAGATGACCCTCGGTCATCACTTCCTCGGCCAGGCGATCGTTGGCGAGGTCGAGCTCGCGCCGGACGCGCGCCAGATTGAGGTGGGTGGTGACGCGGGCGAGGACCTCCTCGCTCTCGAAGGGCTTGGAGATGAAATCCTCGCCGCCGCTGCGGAAGGCCTGCAAACGATCAGCGGCGCTGTCGCTGGCGCTGAGGAAGAGCACCGGCAGACCGCTCATGCCTGGGAGTTCACGCAGATGGCGGCAGACCTCGAAGCCGTCCATCTCCGGCATGCGGATGTCCAGCAGGATGAGATCCGGGCGTCGGGCCTGGACCGATCGCAACGCCATCGCGCCGCTGGCGGCGACCCGCACGGTCAAGCCATGGCTGCGCAGCAGATCGCCGAGCACGCGCAGGTTCTCCTGGGTGTCGTCGACCAGCAAGATCTCCCCAGGCGAGATGGTGGTCATGACGCGCCATCCCTGGACCCGGCGTCCATGGCGACTGCCGGTTGCGGCTGCGCGTCCGAACCATCGACGTGGTCGGAGGTGGTCATCGGGGTCGCCTCGGCGGTCGTCAGCGTCGCCAGGCGTTCGAGTGCGAACTGGTCCACCAGGGTCATCACTGCCGCCGCCGTCGCACGATCAGGCCAGGCCTGCGTCATGGTGGTGATCGCGACGAGGTCGCCGGTGATGACGGCGTAGTGCAGGGCCTGGCGCTGGTCCGCACCGAGGTCGGTGATGCCGCGACGCATGGCTTCGCCGATGGCGCCGGTCGCCATGCTCCCGGGCGGAGCCTCGTCCTTCCAGGTGAAACGGATGCCGAGGCGCTGCTCCATCGCCGTGAAGAGCTCCTCCTCGCGGTAGGGTTTGTGCATCACCTCATCGCAGCCCATGGCGAGGATGCGCGCGCGGTCCTCGGCGAACGTGGCGGCGGTGAGGGCGATGATCACCGGTGGCGCTGCATCCGTCGGCACCGGCAGGGCGCGGATGGCCTGAGTAGCGGCCAGGCCGTGCATGATCGGCATATCGAGGTCCATCCAGATCAGGTGCGGTCGCCAGTCGTGGTAGGCCGCGACCGCCGCCGCGCCATCGCTGACGGCACGCACCAGCAGGCCGCCGCCGGCCAGCAGATCGTGCAGCAGGCGCAGATGGTCGGGGTGGTCTTCGGCGATGAGGATGCGGGGCGACGTCATCCCAGGGGCGAGGCCGATGACCTGGCGGCGGGTGGCCACCAGGCGGCCGCCGTCGGCGACCACGGCGGCGGGCACCCGCACGGTGAAGGTCGAACCGTTCCCGACGCGGCTCTCCGCCTGCAGATCCCCACCGAGGGTGCGGGCGAAGCCGCGGCTGATCGCCAACCCCAGGCCGGAGCCCTCGCCACGACCGCGTCCCGCACCGAGCTGGACAAATGGCTGGAAGAGCTGGGACAGCGCCTCCTCGGCGATGCCGGGGCCGCTGTCGCGCACCGCGATCACCAGCTCGCCGGCGTGGTGGCTGGCATGGACCTCCACGCCACCGGTGGTGGTGAACTTCACCGCGTTCGACAGCAGATTCAGCAGGATCTGCCGCAGTTTGCGCGCATCGCTGCGGAGGTACGGCGGCAAGCCCGGGGCGAGGACGAGCCTGAGGGTGAGGTCCTTGTCGCGCGCGCGTAGCTGGAACAGGCTGTGCAGATCCGTGAGCAGGGTGTGCAGCGCGAAATCCTCGGCGTCGCAGGTGCTGCGTCCGGCCTCGATACGCGACATCTCGAGGATGTCGGTGATCAGCGCCAGCAGGTGTTCCCCGGAACGGTTGATGATCTCGACCGCCCGGCGATGGGCCGAGGTCAGTCCCGGGTCGCGGGTCAGTACCTGGGCATAACCGAGCACGGCGTTGAGCGGCGTGCGGATCTCATGCGACATGCTGGCGAGGAACTCGCTCTTCGTGCGGTTGGCGGCCTCGGCCTGGTTCTTCGCCAGGATGTAGGACTCTTGGAGGTGGCGCGCCTCCTGCAGTGCTGCGACCGCCACCCGCCGGGCGCCCTCGGTCTCCTGCGTCAGCAGCCTGGCGTCGTCGCTCGCCCGGGCGAGAGCCGCCGTGCGGGCCGCCACCAGCTCCTCGAGGTGCTCACGATGGCGGGCGAGCTCCTGCTCGGTCGCCGCCCGTTCGGTGATGTCTTCATTGACCCCGACCATGCGCGTGGGCCGCCCATCGCGGTCACGGAATGCTTGCGCGATCGCCTTGATCGTGCGCACCCGGCCATCGGCCAGGACGATGCGGAACGTGGTGGCGAAGTCCTGGCCGGCGCGCAGCGCGGTCTGCAGTTCGTCCTGCGCACGGGGAAGATCCTGCGGATGCACCGCTTTCGCCCAGGTCTGATAGGTATGGGTATCCGCGGGCCCATCGCGCGGCACCTGGTAGAGGCGGTACATGTTGTCGTCCCACACCAGGCGGCCGCTGCCGACATCGAGGTCCCAGACCCCGATCCCGGCCGAGCGCGTAGCCAGGGACAGACGGTCGCGGCTGGCCTGGAGGGCGGTCTGATCGGCCCGGCTGCGATGCTGCAGAGTCAACAGTCCACCCAGCATGAGCGCCCCGAGGGGATATGAGATGAGCACCGGCAGCGCATAGAGCGGGAACGCCTGCGCCGCCATCGCCGCAGGCAGCGCGAAGGTGCAGGCCAGACCACCGGCAGCGGTGGCGAGCCCGAGCGCCAGGTGATGCCACGGGCCCAACTGCTGGGGTTGGGCGGCGACGTGACGGTGCAGCAGGCAACCGACCGCCGCTCCCCACAGGATCGCCAGGATGCCCGCCAAGGCCCCGACGCCACCCACGTGCAATCGGTAACCGCTGACCAGGAGCGCCGCGGTGATGCCGGCGGGGATGCCACCATAGGCACCCGCGAGCGCCACCAGCACCACGCGGGCGTCGATGACGACTCCGTCGGCGATGTGGATCGGCACCTGCATGCCGAGCAGGGCGATGATCGCGAACAAGGTGCCGGTCACCAGACCGCGGGCGGTGATGCCGAGTCGGGCCAGCCAGGGCTGCGCCTGCTGCTCGACGAACAGCAACGCGAAGACCAGGGCCATGTTCTGGCCGAGACCCGCCACCAGATCGAGTGGCGTGCTCATCGGCGCACCGGGCCGGCAGACGTTCGCGACGAGCGGGCGCAACCCGTCCGTGCGCTCATGATGCCGCCCCGGCGGCCAACAGCCGTTCCAGGCGGTCGAGCGCGAACTCGTCGACCAGGCGGCCGATCAGTGCCGCCAGGCGACGGTCGCTCCAGGCGCGGGTGCAGGCGGTGATGGCGACCAGGTCCCCGGTGATGACCCCCTGCGTGAGGGTCGCGCGCTCCTCCGCCGTCAGGGCGGCGATGCCGCTGGCCAGCTCCGCGTCGGCGATCGCCCCCACCAGCGGCGGTTCGCTGTCGCGCCAGACGAAATGGATGCCGAGGCGCTGTTCCATCAGGGTGAAGAGGATCTCCTCCTGATAGGGCTTGTGCACCAGCTCATCGCAACCGCCACTGAGGATGCGGCCGCGGTCCTCGTTGAAGGCCGCAGCGGTGAGCGCCACGATGAGCGGTGGTTGGCCCGGCAGGGCGCGGATGGCTTGCGCCGCGGCCAAGCCATCGAGCACCGGCAGGTCGATGTCCATCCACACCAGATGCGGGTGCCATTCCCGGCAGGCCGCCACCGCCGCGGCACCATCGCCGACGGCGCGGACGTCGAGTCCGGCGCTGGTGAGCAGATCGTGCAGCAGCCGTTGATTGTCGGCGTGATCCTCGGCGATGAGGACTCGCGGCGGATGGAGGCCTGGGCTCAATCCGACCACCTCCCGCCCGGAGCGCAGCACGCCGGCAGGCGATTCGGCCAGGACCAGGGGCGTCCGCAGCGTGAAGACCGATCCGCGA
>JANPIY010000491.1:0-3707 GCA_031425255.1 Planctomycetota bacterium | reverse complement strand
GGTCGACCATGCATCCCGATGGCCTCGGTGGATTCTTCCCGATCGGGAGCAAGCGCCTCGCTACCACCCAGACGACGAGCTTCACCGATCGATCTGCTAGCGATGGCCGGGTCTACGAGTATCACGTCACGGCCGAAAATGCCGTCGGCCAGAGCGCCGCCTCCACGCGTACGCGGGCGGCTCCCGTACCGCCGGCCCCGATGGTGGCGCCCACCGAACTGGCCGGATCGTGGAAGGACTTCCGGGGAGGCGTGGGCATCGTCCTGACGTGGAAGGCGGTTCCCGGTGCGACCGGGTATGTGATCTACCGGTCCACCGCCGCCACGCCGTCCTTCTCATGGCCCACTGACTTCAGGACCGCGCTGCTGGAGACGACCTGGTTCGATAAGGGCAACACCGACAAGAACGCCAAGGTCAAGGGGCTCGACCCGACCAAGGACTACCACTTCCAGATCTCCGCCGTGAACGCCGGAGGTCTTTCGCCGCCGACCGCGCTGCGCGTGCCCGCGAAGGTGAAACCATGAGCAGGTCTGATCGCCTGTCGGCGATCGCCGCCCTGGTCGCTGCCGTCGGGCTCGGCGGCACCACGGCCGCGGCGGCGACGGTCACGGGTCAGGTGCAGTTCAACCGCGATATCCGGCCGATCCTGGCCGAAGCCTGCTTCCATTGCCATGGCCCGGACCCCGCCAGCCGCAAAGCCAAGATGCGTTTCGACCGCGAGGAGGACTTCACCGCCCAGCGCGAAAACGGAGTCGTGGTGGTGAAGGGCAAGCCGCAGGAGAGCCTGCTCTGGCAGCGCATCACCACCACGGACCAGGATGAGGTGATGCCGCCGCCGGACGCGCATGTCCAGCTCACGCCAGTGCAGAAAGAGCTGTTGCGCCGGTGGATCGAACAAGGCGCATCCTGGCAACGGCATTGGGCTTTCCTCGGCGCGGAACGTCCTGCCGTGCCCATGGTCACGACCGCGACACCGATCAGGAACTCCATCGACCGTTTCGTGTTCGCCCGCCTGGAGGCAGCGAAGCTGCAGCCCACACCGGAAGCCGATCGCCAGACGCTCGTACGTCGCCTGAGCCTCGATCTCACCGGCTTGCCGCCGTCGCCGGCAGTAGTGGACGCCTTCGTCGCCGACCAGCGTCCCGACGCGTATGAACTGCTCGTCGATCGCCTGTTGGCGATGCCGCAGTTCGGTGAAGCCCGCGCGCGCTATTGGCTCGATGCCGCGCGCTATGCGGACACGCACGGGATGCACTTCGACAACTATCGCGAGATGTGGCCGTACCGCGACTGGGTCATCAACGCCTACAATGCCAACCAGCGCTTCGACCAGTTCACCATCGAGCAGCTCGCCGGCGACCTCCTGCCTGGGGCCAACGAGCAGCAGAAGATCGCCACCGGTTTCCATCGCTGCAACATCACCACCAATGAAGGCGGCACGATCGATGAGGAGACTCGGGTCGGGTACGCACGCGACCGGGTCGAGACCACCTCATGGGTGTGGCTCGGCCTGACCGCCAACTGCGCGGTGTGCCACGACCACAAGTTCGACCCCATCACGCAGCGCGACTTCTACGCCATGAGCGCGTACTTCCGCAACACCACCCAGGCCGCCCTCGATGGCAACGCCAAGGACACTCCTCCGGTGCTGGTGCTGCCGAAGAGCGCTGACCGCAAACGCTTTGAGGAGCTGCCGACGCTGATCGATGCAGCGAAGAAGCAACGCGACGATGTGCGCATGGCCGCGCGGGCACGCTTCGACGCGTGGCTGAAGGCCGCCACCATCGCGAGCTGGGACCAGGAGCTGGCCAAGGACCGCATGCCGCTGGCGCGCTTCGACCTCACCGGTCCAGCGCGTGAGGGTGCGCTCGATGGCATCGCTGACGGCAAGCCCGTGCAGGCGACCAGTGCCAAGCCGGTGGCATGGGAGGATGGCGGCCCCTTCGGTCCCGCGGCGAAGGTGGATGGCGACATGGCCATCACCTACCCGGCCGGGGTCGGCGACTTCGATAAGGATAAGCCTTACTCGGTCAGCTTATGGGTGAAGATCGCCAAGGACGCGCCGGACGGTGCGCTCATCAGTAAGATGGACAACGAGCAGGGCCTCCGTGGCTGGGACCTGTGGCTCCAGGGCAATGAACTGGGCAGCCACCTGATCCACCATTGGAATGACGACGCGCTCAAGATCCGCACCAAGGGCGGCCAAGCCAAGCGCGACACCTGGCTGCACGTGGCCATCACCTATGACGGCTCGGCCAAGCCCGCCGGCCTGAAGATCCATGTGGGCGGCACGTTCAACGGGTACGACACCGAGGCCAACACGCTCAAGGGCACCACCCGCACCACAGCGCCGTTCCAACTCGCCCGGCGCAAGTCGTCCGACCTGGCGAAGCATATCGCGCTCCAGCGCGTGCAGTTCTACGACCACGTGCTGGCGAACGATACCATCGCGCGCCAGGCGGCGACGCCGGATGTACTCCGCCTGCTCGCCACCCCCATGGCCAAGCGCGACGCCAAACTGATCGACCGCCTGTTCGAGGTGATGGACGACAACGACGAGCCGCTGACCGCCGCGAACCGCACGGTCCACGACCTGGAAGCGGAGATGAAGGCCGTGCGCGACCGCAGCGTGGTCACGCACATCCAGCAGGAGAAGCCCGGCCAGGCGATGGCCTTCATCCTCGCCCGCGGCGAGTACGATAAACGCAAGGACGAGGTCGCCCCTGGCACCTTCAGCGCCCTGCACGCCCAGGCCGCGGACGCGCCGAAGAACCGCCTCGGCTTGGCGCAGTGGCTGGTGGCCAAGGACAACGGCCTGACCCCGCGCGTGATCGTCAATCGTTTCTGGCAGGAGCTGTTCGGAACCGGCCTGGTCAAGACCAGCGAGGATTTCGGCATCATGGGCGACGCGCCTTCGCATCCCGACCTGCTCGAATGGCTGGCGGTGGAGTTCAAGTCCGACTGGGACGTGAAGCGCATCTTCAAGCTGATGGTGATGTCAGCGACCTATCGTCAGGCAGCGATCGTAACCCCGGAGAAGCTCGACGCGGATCCCGCCAATCGCCTCCTGTCACGTGGGCCTCGCTTCCGCATGGATGCGGAGGTGGTGCGCGACTACGCCCTCTCCGTCAGCGGTCTGCTGGTGGCGACGATCGGCGGCCCGAGCGTCAAGCCCTATCAGCCCGACGGCGTGTGGGAGGCGGTGGGCATGCCGCAAGGCAACACCAAGCACTACCAGCGCGACAGCGGCGATGCGCTCTACCGCCGCAGCCTGTATTCGTTCTGGAAGCGCATGGCGCCACCTGCTGCGATGGAGGTGCTCGGCGCACCCAGTCGCGAGGTGTCATGCCTGCGCCGTGAGCGCACCAACACCCCGCTGCAGGCGCTAGCGACGCTCAACGACGTGCAGTTCATCGAGGCCGCCCGGACCCTCGCTGAGCAGGTGATGCGGCTGCCGGATGAGCAACGCGTCGCGGCGGCCGGATATCGTGTGCTGCTGCGTCCACTCACTGCACCCGAAATGGCACTGCTGACAGCCAACCATGCCAAGCTGCTCACCTCCTACCGTGCGCAGCCGGACGATGCCAAGGCCCTCCTCGAGGTAGCGGGTGGAGCCCTCAATCTGCACAGCGAGAGACGCGTAGTAGTCGAAGCACTGGACGGCATAGGTCACTTCATCCCGCGACATCTCGAGCGGCTTGCCCACG
>JANPIY010000490.1:0-1634 GCA_031425255.1 Planctomycetota bacterium | reverse complement strand
GGCCGACACCAGCACATACGCCGCGAGCATCGAACCCGCCCGCTCCACCACCGGCTCGCCGGGGATATAAGGGGCGATATACGCTGACACCTGATGCGAGAAGAAGTAGGCCAGGACCAGCGAGGCGATGCTCGCCAGCTGCCAGGTGATCCCCCGGATCGCCCCCCAGACCATCCCCGCGACCACCATGCCGATCATCACCGCGTCGTAGCGAGTCATCCGTGAACTCCTGAGTGCCTATCGTGTCGCTGAGCTTGACGTCCCGGTGGAGGGCTGGACCTCGTTCCCGCGCTCCGCGAGGGAATGCAATGCCCATGCCCGACGCCCTGCGTCCTCCGAACCCGTCCAACCCCCGGGGCCAGGGCAGAGCCCCGAGGACGGCATTCCCGCGCGGATCGCGGGAACCGGGAGACAGGAGGGGAGTCTCGGGTCAGGCCTGGGTGAGCCGTTCCGCCCGGCCATTCATCGTACCCGGGGCGGATTTTCCGGCAATGGCGAATCGGGTCGCGGGGGCGAACCCCTTTCAATGAAACCCCTTGCGACGTTCCTTGCTGTAGCGCTGGAGCGAGTCCTCGATGATCGGCAGGGCCACGGCCGAGTTCTGGATCTCGTCCACCTCGACCGACTTGCCCTCCAGGTACTTGTAGTCCTGGAAGAACCGGCGGAGCATCATGAGCCGGTGGGCGGGGAGCTCGTTGGCCTCGCGATAGCCGTTGAACTCGGGGTCCCCCACGGCCACGGCCAGGATCTTGTGGTCGGGCTTCCCTCCGTCGATCATGGTCATGAGCCCGATGACCCTGGCGGTCACGAGCGTCATCGGGGCCACGGCCTCCTGGCACAGGACCAGCACGTCCAGGGGGTCGTCGTCCTCGGCGTAGGTCTGGGGGATGAAGCCATAATTGGCCGGGTAGTAGACCGCCGAATAGAGCACGCGGTCGAGCCGGAGCAGGCCGGTCTTCTTGTCGAGCTCGTACTTCACGCTCGACCCCATGGGGATCTCAACAAGCGCGTTGAACTCCGTGGGCAGGTGCTCGCCCGGGGTCACGTCATGCCAGGGGTGAAGCATCGAGTTCAGATCTTTCCGGGCGAGGGGGAAGGAAACGCTGGCTGATTTAGGCCGCGAGTATATCAAACATGGCCCCGAAAGTCAGCCGATGCACGGGATCAACACAAGGTTGAAGTCTCAGGGCCACGCATCGGCGTGTACGGCGCGGGCCCTATCGCTGCGTTGATGGCGGGTAAAATTTCCAGGGCTCCAGCCCTGCATCCAGGCCCGCTTGCCGCTGATGCCCGCATTCGAGCTTGATTCCGCCCTGGAGCACGTCGTACTCGCGGAAATCCCCCTCGATCCAGACCGAGCTGGTGTCGACCGTTTCCCACACCTGAAAATACGGCAACTCCTCGCCTCTGGAGCCGCGAGCGACAACGTCCAGCGATTCCCCCGGAAGGAGCGTGAAGTCTTCCCCGAACGGCTCCACGAAGACCACGCGGGGCCATTCCGTTTGATTCTGGATGACAATCCTGGCCGAGTAAGTTCCGGGGAAGATCATCGATTCGCCTCCTGTTCCGACGTCCGACGCGGGGAGTTTCCGGAAGGCCTTCAAACGCGACGGATCCAGGCCGTGAGTGGGGGC
>JANPIY010000489.1:0-9644 GCA_031425255.1 Planctomycetota bacterium | reverse complement strand
TGCGCGGTATACCGGCGGGTGATGGACTCCCACGGCTCACCGGTGCTGATGCTGCGGTTGATGATCTTGTCATCGATGTCGGTGATGTTGTTGACGAAACGCACCTGGTAGCCGCGCGCGATCAGCCAGCGCGCCACCGCGTCGAACAGGATCGGTCCCATCAGATGCCCGATGTGGCAATCGTCGTAGACCGTGGGCCCGCAGACATACATGCCGATGTGCCCAGGGCGCAGCGGCTCGAGCACCTGCTTGGTGCGGGTCAGGGTGTTGTACAGATGGATGATCGGCATCGGCGTCTCGCAGGCGGGCGGCAGCATGCGCCGCTGCGCACGTGGTCCAGCGGGGCCTGCCGCCGTGGAGGGAGGGAGGAAGAGAGGAAGGGAGCATTCACCGCCAAGCCGCAAAGGGCGCAAAGGACAGCCGGCGGCAACTGCGGAGAGCCCATGCCGCTCTGCCACAAGCCGACTGATCCCTGCCGTCCTTTGCGCCTTTGCGGCTTAGCGGTGAATCCCTCCAGGAGTCCCTCCAAGCTAAGCACCCGGTGGCTCAGGCCCGTCGACCGCTCACGGCGTCATGGCATTGAGACTGAACGGCAGCCGTAGGATACCCAATCGTTCACGCGCCGTGAGAACCACGGTGTAGGGCCCCTGATCGAGGACCGCGAAGTACCACACCAGGCGCGAACGGCCATTGGTGCCCGAGTTGCCGCTGCCATTGCTGCGCACCGTCTTGCCCAGCGCGTCGCGCACCTCGACGTTGAGCGCGTCCAATTCATCGCCCGCCAGTTCAACGGCGATGCCCGAACGTTCCCCGGCATCCTCTTCATTGTTCGCGCTGAACATCTTCACCATCAGTGTGCGTTCACCCAGGCGGGTGGTCGCGCGTCCACCGTTGGGTAGCAGCACCTCGCTGCGCACCGGTCGCCGCAGGTGCAGCGACACCTGACCGGACAAGGCGAGTGCGACCGGTCCGGCCGGCAGACCGCTCACCGTGACGCGGCCGGTGGCGGCGGCCGCCTCGGCCTGGTCCTGTCCGGCGACCCGCACCAGGCGCCGACCAACGCGCATGAAACGCATCTGCGCGCGGGCGTCGCCATCGGGGGCCACCTCCGTGGCCGCTTCCTCGACCACCAGCGGCAGTCCATTCCCATCGCCCGCCAACGAGGTCCAGCTCACCGCGGCCGAACCGATGAGGGAGGCATCGAGACGCGGCTCCAGGCGTAGGCGATACGACAGCTCGGCCTGGCGCGTGAGTCCGCCCAGTCCCTGGTTGGTCATCACCGTCAAGGCGTCGAGACCCATCAGGAGGATACCGCTGGCCTGGAACGCCTCGATCCCGGGCCGTCCGCCGTGACGCTGACCCAGGCACAAGGGACCACCGGTCACGCAGGTCACGGTGTTCTCGCCGTCGTCGTCCTGGCCCTGGACCGCTTGCGAGGGCGGCAGGATGGTGAGGTCGAAAGCGCGGCAGACCGTGAGCGTGGCCTCCCAGAAGGTGCCGTCGAATGCCGGCATGGCGGCACGGCGGCGCTCGTCCGCACCCAGTTCCAGCAGAACCTGGTTGGCTCCGCCAAGGCGGGTGATCGCCTCGGCGATGGTGCACTCGCCCGCCTCCCAGCGCAGGCGGGTCGCCACCTGGAGCTCCAGGGCATGGGCCACCGGTCGCTGCGCCGCCGGCAGGCGAGCGAGGGTGATCGGCACTCGCAGCGGCAGGCGCACCTGCTGCAGGGCCGCCTGGCCGGTCAAGGTCGCGACGTAGGCGCCGTCGAGCAGCTTGGGTCCGCGATAGAACAGTTCGATGCGGCCACCGCTCCAGTGCGAGCCCTGATTATTGAACTTCAGCGGCTGGCCGCCCAGCGTCACCCCCAGCTTGGGCCGGGTTCCGAGCACCGCGGTGGGCACCGAGAGGCTGAAACCCGGGCCGCGTTGGCCGTTGGCCGTGGTGTCGTTCTCGCCGATCAGTTGCATCGCGACCTCCTGCCCGAGCAGGTCCGCGCGCGCCTTGTCGCCTGGCCGCACCGTCGCGCTGAGGGTCACCGGTTCCAGGGCCTGGACCAGCAGTTCGCCGCTGAGGGTGCAGCCTGAGAACTGTTCCGGCACCCCGGTCAACTGCACCGCCGTGATATCCGCCTGGCGCGCGCCCTCCGGGTCCGACCTGGTCAGCTTACGGCCGAGCGGATCCTCGACCGCGGTCCAGGTCACCAGAGTGGTGCCGACCTGCAGCGGCTGGATGCGCGGTTCCAGGCGCAGGGACAGCCGCACTTCGGCGGTGCGGCTGGTCACCGCCCCTTGCCGATGATGCAGATCGAAGGCGATGATCTCGCTCAGCACCGCACCGCAGGCGACATAGAGCGGGCGCGGCGTTCCGGCGGGCTGCCCGCGCAGCAGCAAGGGACCGCCGGTGGTGATCAGAGCCGTGCCATTGTTGTCGCGATTGCCGTAGCGCCCGCTGTCCTCCGCCTGATCGAGTCCTTCGCCGGGATCGATCCTGAGGTCGAACGCGTTGCACACCGCGATCACGCCTTGCCAATAATCACCCGCCAGGGGCGGCAGGTCGGCCACCCGGGTGGCGTCGCCGGGGTCAGCCAATGACGAAGGGTTCCCGCTCGCAGCCAGCAACGCTACCGCTTCGCTGGCCGTCAGGCGTCCGCCCGGCCACGCCAGGGGCGTCGCCGCCAGGCGGGACGCCACCATGTGCGAGCGCTTCGCCTCGGGCTGGGCGAGCAACGGACTGGAGACGGTGAAAGCGACCTCGCCAGCGCTGGCCATGACGGCAGCCGCGCACAGCCCCAGGACAAGGCCGAGGCGTCTGGAATGTGACGGGCGAGGTGGCATGGCGGGTCCAGCGGGCGGTGGGCCAGCGTGGCGCTGGTCGGCGACGGTGCCAGCGAGGAGCCCGCTCATCCCAGACGTGCGAACCAGCGCCAGGCCATGCGCAGGAAGATCGTCGACCACACGCTGGTGACCAGCAGTGTCCAACCGATACCGACGGCCCAGCGCCATGGACCGAGGGCGCTGGTACCAGGCAGCAGCGGGAATACCGCGCCCCCCAACAGCAGGGTCGAAAACACCAGGCTCGCCATCAGGTTGATGGTGCCACCGTACCCCGCTACCAGCTTGGCCGGATTGTCCTCATCGTAGTCCGCCAGCCGCGCTCCCAACCCAAGCGCCCCGGCGGAGAAACCCACCGCCATGGCGCTGATGATCGCGGCCTGATAGGCGATGATCGCCGGGGCCAGCGACAGCATCACCCCGGACAACACCACCAGGGCGACGCTGACCGGCATACCGACGAGCAGGGCGAAGGTGAGCTTGGCGGTGACCACGCGGGTGTGTGGCCACGGCGCCAGCGCCAGCACCCACAGGCGCCGACCTTCGAGACTCAGCAAGGGATAGACGAAACGGCCGGTGAAGGTCGCCAAAGCCATCGCCACCGCCGTCAGGTTGAGCAGCGACACCACCGGCCGCCACCAGTCGTCGAAGAGGAAGGCGCGTCCAACCCTCGGCAGCATCAGCAGGTAGAAGCCCAGCAAGCCGAAGAACATGGTGAATTGCAGCACCTGCGCCGGCTCGCGCAGGAACAGGCGCAGGTCCTTCGCCGCCAGCAGCCCGAGGTCGGCAGGCAGGAACGGGATCAGGCGCCAGGCCCGGCTGCGGGTGCGGCCGCGCGTCTCGGGGCGCCCGGTCAAGGCATCCAGATCCAGGCGCAGGCGCCGCCCGGCGATCCTCTCGCCAGCCAAGGCCAGCACCGCCGCGGTGGTCACCAGCAGCCCGGTGAAACGTCCCCAGTCCCACCAGCGCCCGTCGAGCGCGGCCATCAGGGCCTGCTGCGCCCACCACGGCGGCAAGTAGGGATTCTCGGCGAAGCGCAGCTTGCCGATGACTTCGCCCATGAACGCCACCGGCTCGCCCCGCTGCTCGAGGCTGCCGAGCACCAGCACCGCGCCGAGCATCAGCGCTCCCACCATCAGCGCGATGATGCCCTTGAGCCCACGCCGCAGCAGCGGGATGAGCCGGGCCAGGGCCAACGACCCCAGCGCGCCCGCGCCCATGCAGCAGATCACGAAGGAGAGCACGGCGACCAACGCACCGCCGGTCATCAGCAGCGCCGCGCCCGCATCGAACGCGGCGAAGGATCCTCCTGGGAACAGGCGGTCCGCCACCAGCGCGCCGACCAGCGGCACGGCCAGGACCAGCACCGCCCAGCTCGACCACAATCCCCCTTCCACACTGCAGCCCCAGAACAGTTCGCGGTCGGTCAGTGGCAGCTGGGCATGGAAGGACGCCGAGCGGCTACGGAACAGCGCGCCCCATACCAGCACCGTATCGCTGATGGTGACCAGAAAGAACAGGGTGAAGAAGAAGAGCGAGAGCAGGCTCTCCATCAGACGCGGTTTGAGGCCCTCGTACTGGGGCGTCTGCAGGAACATCATGAGCCCGAGGAACAGGGCGCCCAGCATCACCCACACGAACACCACCACCGAACCGACCGAAAGACCGCGCAGCGGCTGCTCGACGATCAGATGATGGATGGTGTTGCAGCCGCTGCGCCACAGCCGCCACCAGGTCGCCCCCAGAGCTCCGGCGAGCGCCACGGCGTAGCCAGGTCAGAACGCGACAGCGAGGTCGAAAGCGACGATGTAGCGCGAGAAATCATTGCTGATCTCGGCGCTGCTGTCGGTGTAGCTCGCCTTCAGGCGGCCGACCAGGCCCTTGGTGATCTCATGATCAACGCCGGCGCTGACCTCGACGGTATCGCGCTCCTCGAGCACGATCCCAGGACCCTGGCCGCTGTCTTCGCTGTGATAGCCGCCGAGCGAGCCGAACAGGCCGCTATGAGCGAGCAGACGGTAACGTCCGTCGAGCTGCGCGCCGTAGATCCAGGCGGCATTCGCGGTGAGGCTCTCATCGATGCGCGAGAACAGGTTCAACCCGACCTGGCTGCCACTCTCCCACGGCCAGCGCGCGGTCACGCTGACGTAAGGCGCATAGACCTGCTCGTCATCATAGCTGGCGACGCCGCCGTAGTTGTCGTCGTACGACCGGTAGGTCACGCCGCCCTCGGCACTGAGCCGCGAGCGCTCACCAAGGCGCACCTGCGTACCCAGGCCGACGGTGATGCCGTTGCTGTCGTTGTACTGGGTGTTTTCCTGGTAATCGATGTAGTCGAAGCCGACCAGGGCGTAATAGAACGTATCCCGCGCGGAGGTGAGACCAATGCGGCCGTTGATGTGGTAGACGGTGTTGTCGCGGCTTTCGGCGGTGAAACCAATGCCGTCTTCGAGGTAGTCGAGGGCGGTGATGCCGGCATCGACGACCGTGCGCACGGTGGCGCCTTGGAGCGTCACCATGGCCAGTGCATCCACATCCTGACGCAGGATCTGTTCACCGGTCTGGATCAGCGGGTCGTCGAAGCGCTCATAGCCGACGTGCAGGCGGGCATCGTTGTTGGCCTCGTGCCAGCGGTAGTCGCCGCTCAGCAGGCCGCCGACCATGTTGCCTTCGGAGTAGTCGCCGTCGGCGTAGCGCAGGCCTTCGAACTCGCCGTTGAACGCCAGGTTGTGGTGCGCATTCAGGCGCCAATCCGCCTGCAGGCCGACCAGGCCCTGGACGTAGAGGTCGGACTTCTCGTCGGTGTCCTCGGCGAAGATGTTGCTGTTGTAGCCGATGCCGGCCAGCGCCTTCGGGTGCAGGGTGAGGGTGCCGTCATCAGCGGTCAGATTGGCGCGCGGCTGGACCACGATGTCCTTCACCGTCACCGTGGTGGCGCCCTCCGCACCGGCGGCGATGGAAGTGCAAGCCATGGCTACGAGCACGGCGACCGGATGATTCATGCGCATGGCGGACCCCTGGGTTCTGGCCTGCGAATGCTGTCCACCACCCCCACGGTGTCAAATATGGGCTCAGATGTTGGCCATGCCCCAGCGGGACACCGCCGGGAGGTCCGCCGGTACCAGGGGTCGCCAGTCGGCCGGCAGGCGATCCCATTGCGGCCGCCGCACCCCCAGGTCATGGCTGTCGCTGGCGATCAGGCAGGCCCGCGGGTGGCGACGTAGCAGCGTGCGGCTGTGCCAGCGCATGCTCCAGCCATGCACCCCGAGCAAGTGCCCGAGGGTCAGTTGCAGCAGGCCGCCCGCTTCGATGAAGGCCGCGACCTGATCGCGCTGGCCGCGCAGTCCGCGGCAGCGTTCCGGATGCGCCAGCACCGGCCGCCGCCCGGCACGTACCAGGGCGAACAGCGTCGCCCACGCGCTCGGCGGCAGGTGGTCGTCCGGCAGTTCCACCAGCACCACGCGGCTGTCGCCCAGCGGCCGGCAGGTGGCGACGAACGAGGCCGGGTCCTCAGCGCCGCTGCAGTGGTGTTCGGCGCCCAGGATCACCGCCAGGCCGGGCAGCTGATCCGCTACCGCCGCGCTCAGCGCGGCGAAGGCCTGGTGGATGCGCTGGTCCTCGACCTCGAACCTGGGGCTGTGCCAGTGCGGCGTCGCCACCACCGTGGTCACCCCCTGCTCCTGCAGGCGACGGCACAGCGCCACCCCGGCAGTGAGGTCGACGGCTCCGTCATCGAGGCCGGGAAGGACGTGGGTATGGAGGTCGAGCATGGCGTCTGGCGACCACCATGTGCCGCGACGGGGCGCCGCAAAGCACTGGGGTCCCGCTCATGATCCCCTGCAATGGCGCGCAGGCCTGCTTCATAATGCGTCTTGCGGCCTTGGTCGTGGCCGCAATCTCACGCCCCGGATGGCCCGTCACATGCAGCAGGAAACCGCCCTCGACTTCGCCTTCGCCAAAATCGACGTCGATCTCGGCTTCATCATGACCTGCTTCCATGAGGTGCTCGACGAGCTGGGCGAGAGCCACCTCGCCCGCCGCCTGCCGTGGATCCCGGACGGGAACAACGAAGCCGGCACGCCAGCGGTAGCCATCTCCTCCACGGGACCCGCCGGCGATCTCGGTGAGCGCGATGTGCAGGTGCTCTCGATCGCCTTCCAATTGCTCAACATGGTCGAGGAGAACGCCGCCGCGCAGGGCCGGCGGCGGCGCGAGAGCACCGAAGGATTGATGCGCGAACCCGGCCTGTGGGGCCAGAACCTGCGCCAACTGCTCGACGCCGGCTTCAGCGGCCAGCAGATCGCTGACGCGCTGTCGACCATCCGCGTCGAAGCGGTGCTCACCGCGCATCCTACCGAGGCCAAACGTTCGACCGTGCTCGAACAGCACCGCCAGCTCTACCTGCTGCTGGTCAAACGCGAAAACCAGATGTGGACCCCGGCCGAACAGCAATCGATCCGCGACGAGGTCAAGCTCGCGCTCGAACGCCTGTGGCGCACCGGTGAACTCCGGCTGCAGAAACCCGACCTCGCCAGCGAACGCCGCGGCGTGCTGCATTATCTGCGCGACGTGTTTCCGGAGGCCCTGCCGCGCCTCGACGATCGCCTCAAGCTGGCCTGGCGCGAGGTCGGACTCGACCCTGCGCTGATCGAAGGACCTGGCCGCCTGCCCAAGCTCACCTTCGGCACCTGGGTCGGTGGCGATCGTGACGGCCATCCCTTCGTCACCGCGCAGGTGACGGAGAGCACCCTCAGCGAACTGCGGCGTACCGCCGTGCTGGTGCATCGCAGCCACCTGCGGCGCCTGGCGGAGCAGCTCAGCCTGTCGGCCCGCTTACAGAATCCCCCAGGGGAACTGACCACCGCCATCGCCCGCACCACCGAGCTGCTCGGCGAGCTCGGCAAACGTGCGATCGCCCGCAACCCGGGCGAGCCCTGGCGCCAATACGTCGGCCTGATGCTCGCCCGCCTGCCGGACCCCGGCGCGCCAGCGACGCCCTCGCTGTATACCGACCCGAAGCAGCTGCTGGCCGACCTCGCCCTGCTGCGCCGCTCGCTGGTCGCCATCGGCGCCCAGCGCCTGGGCGAAGGCGATGTCGCACCGATCGAACGCGCGGTCGAGCTGTTCGGGTTCCACCTCGCCAACCTCGACATCCGCCAGAACAGCGCGGTCCATGAGAAGGCCCTCGCGCAACTGGCCAGCGCCGCCGGCATCGATGCCCAGAACCTGCCGGAGTGGAAGGAGAAGGACCGCCTCGCCCTGATCGACAGCGAATTGCGCACGCCGCGTCCGCTCGCGCATCCCCATGCCATCCTCGGCGACGAGGCGACCCGCGTCCTCGACTGCTTCAAGGTCGTCGCCGCGCATGCCGATGCCTATGGCATCCAGGGCCTGGGCGCGCTGATCGTCAGCATGACGCGCCGGCTGTCCGACCTGCTCGGGGTCTATGTGCTGGCACGCGAGGCCGGCCTGGTGCGGCCGCAAGGCGAGGGCAGCGATGGCGGGCTCGCCTGCGTGCTGCCGGTGGTGCCGCTGTTCGAGACCATCGCCGACCTTGAAGGTTCAGCCGAGATGGTACGGGCCTTCCTCGCCCACCCGGTGACCAGACGCAGCCTCAAACTGCAGCAGCAGGTCCACGGTTTCCCCATGCCGGTGCAGCAGATCATGCTCGGCTACAGCGACAGCTGCAAAGATGGCGGCATCCTTGCCAGCCAATGGGGTCTGCATCGGGCGCAGCACGTGCTGGCAAAAGTGGCGGAAGAGGCCGGCGTCGAACTGCGTTTCTTCCATGGCCGTGGCGGCACCGTCAGCCGTGGCGCCGGGCCGACCCACCGCTTCCTCGAAGCCCTGCCGCACGGCTCCCTGACCGGCGACCTGCGCGTCACCGAACAAGGCGAGAGCATCGCGCAGAAGTACGCGAACCTCATCACCGCCACCTACAATCTCGAACTGCTGCTCGCCGGCACCACCTCGACGACGCTCAAACATCGCCAACGCAAGGCCGGTCACGAGGATCTGCATCCGCTCGTCGAACGCCTGTCGCACCGCAGCCAGGAGGCCTACGAGGCGCTGCTGCGCGACGACGATTTCATAACCTACTTCAGCGAGGCCACGCCGATCGATGCGGTGGAACATGCCACCATCGGCTCGCGACCATCGCGCCGCAGCGGCAAGCGCACGCTCGGCGACCTGCGCGCCATCCCCTGGGTCTTCAGTTGGAACCAGTCGCGCCACTACCTTCCAGGCTGGTACGGCCTCGGCACGGCGCTGGAGGAGTTGCTGCACACCGACAAGGACGCCTTCGCCTCGCTCGCCGAACGCGCACGCGCCTGGCCGTTCCTGCGCTACATCCTGACCAACGTCGAGACCAATCTCGCCTCGGCCAGCCTGGAGCTGATGGGCGACTACGCCGCGCTGGTCGGGGATCCCAGGATCCGCGAGCACATCTTCGGCCTGATCTCGCAGGAGCATCAGCGCACCAGCCGCATGCTCGACCTCGCCTTCGGCTCACCGCTGGAGGAGCGCCGCCCGCGCATGCACCGCACGCTCAAGCTGCGCGACTCCGGCCTGCGCTCGCTGCACCTCCACCAGATCGCCATCCTGCGCCGCTGGCGCGGCCTGCGCACGAGCGGCGACCAGGCGGCGGCCGATGGTCTGCTGCCAACGCTGCTGCTGACGATCAATGCGATCGCGAGTGGGTTGCGTACCACCGGCTGACGACCGTTCGCTTCGTGAAGCCCCCAACGGGGGCGACGTAATGCCACCCCGGTGATTCAGCGCTGTTCATTACCCATAAGTCGGTCGACACCTTGT
>JANPIY010000488.1:0-1620 GCA_031425255.1 Planctomycetota bacterium | reverse complement strand
TGCTCTCGGGATCCATGGGAGAAAGGCTGGCCGCAGAGACGCAGAGACGCAGAGGAAGACCTGAACAGGCTTTTCATCTCTGTGTCTCTGCGTCTCTGCGGCCGATCCTCTCCCATTGACTGCATTGCAAACCGATCACGCCGAAGAACCGGTTTTCTGGCGTGGCGACGTTGGCGGTTCGCTCCATTCCCGCCGCCGCGTGGGCCATCTATCCAGCCATGGCGGGCAGCGTCACTGAGGTGGTCGCCTGGTGGTGCGTGAGGAGCCTGGCGACCTCGGGGCGGCAGCTGCCACACGAGGTGCCGGCGCGGGAACCCGCGCACACCGAAGCCAGCGAACACGTCCCAGTCGCGGACTGCTCGCGGATGGTGCGGGTGATGGTGTCCTGGCCCACGCCGTTGCAGGAGCACACCAGCTTGCCTTCGACCGGAGCCACCGCCGTCCCGCCACGCAGCAGGGTGTTGCGGCGGTCATCCAGTTCGATGCCCTCGTCGATCTGCCGGGCGTATTCGCTGAAGCCGGCGGTGTCGCCATACATCACGATGCCGACCAGGCGGTCGTCACGGACCACCGCGCGTTGATAGATCCCGGCGAAGGGATCGTGGTAGGTCACGCTCTGGCAACCGGGCTGATCGTCCTCAGTGTCGCCGGCGCTCGCGCAGGGCACGCCGCTGACCTTCAGCACGTTGGCATTGAAGGGACCGCGGTAGGGGCTGTGCAGATTGCCGCGCAGGAACTCGACCAACTGGCGCGCCTCCTCTTCGGCCGCGCGGGTGGTGCCGGCGACCTTGCCGTTCCACTCGGCGACCTCGCCGATGGCGAAGATGGCCGGATCGTTGGTGCGGAAATGACGGTCGACGACGACCCCAGTCGAGCAGTCGAGCAGGGCGCTGCGCGCGAGCTCGGCATTCGGCGCGGTGCCGGTGGCGAACACCACGGCGTCGCAGGGCAGCACCTTGCCGTCCTTCAGCTTCACCCCGGTGGCGTGGCCATCCTTCGCGCTCTGGATCTCCTCGACCTCGGCGCGGAAACGGATGGCGATGCCGCGCTCGCCCAGGGCCTTGGCCAGCAGTTGGGCCGCCTGGCGATCGAGCTGGCGTCCCATCAGCTGGTCGCTGCGCTGCAACACGGTGACCACGCTGCCGAGGTGGTGCAGGGCGTCCGCCAGCTCCAGGCCGAGGATGCCGCCGCCGATGACGATCAGGCGACGGCCGTGTCCGGCCTGGTCGCGGATGGATTCGGCATCGCTGCGTTTACGCAGGAAATACACCCCGCTGCGCGGCAGGGGGCCCTGGTAGTGTTTCGCCGCCCGGCTGCCGGTGGCGAGGATCAGCAGGTCATACGGGTGGCGGTTGCCGGCCGCGTCGACCACCTGGCGCTGGGCGCGGTCGATGGCGGCGATGCGCACGCCCGGATGGAAGGCGACGCCGCGCTCCTGCAGGTCCGCGGCCGAGGCCTTGACCAGTTCGCTCCAGGGGTTGGCGCCGCTGATGTAGTGCGGTAGCAAGACGCGATTGTAGAGCGGTTGGGGTTCGTCGCCGAAGACCGTGATGGTATCAGTGAGGCCGGCGGCACGGTGCGCCTCGATGAAGCCGAAGGCGGCGGCGCCGCCCCCGATGA
>JANPIY010000487.1:0-4768 GCA_031425255.1 Planctomycetota bacterium | reverse complement strand
TCATTACGACCTGGTGCTGCTCGATCTCATGCTGCCGGATCGCGACGGGCTCGAAGTCTGCCGCGTTATGCGCGCTGACGCGGGCCTGGCGGGCATCCCCATCATCATGCTCACCGCCAAGGGCGAGGAGAGCGACGTGGTCCTGGGACTCGGACTGGGTGCCGACGACTACGTCACCAAGCCGTTCCGCGTGAAGGAACTCATGGCCCGCATCAAGGTGCGCCTCGGCCGGGCGGACGATAGCGACACCGTCGGACCGAAGAAGCGCCTGCAGATCCAGGACCTGGTGATCGATCCGGTACGCCACCGCGTGACCGTCAGCGAGGCGGTAGCCCCCCTGACCCTGACCGAATTCAAGCTGCTGCATTTCCTCGCTTCCCACCCTGGGAACGCCTACGGCCGCTACGACCTCCTCGACCGCATCGGCGACGGCGAGGCCGCCGTCACCGACCGCACCGTCGACGTCCACGTGCGCAACCTGCGCAGCAAGATCCGGCCGTACGACCGTTTCATCGAGACCGTGCGCGGGGTCGGTTACCGCTTCTGCGAAGTTGAGGCCTGACGTTCATTCGCGACGGTTCCTGAACCTGGAAACGGCAGTGCGAAAACCTGCCCAGCGCGTCCGTATTTCAAGGATCTCCTGAGCGCCACCGAACCATGCAAACAGGTCCGGACCGGTACTCATGAAAAGCCCTGAGATAGCATCTTTTACCCGGGACCGACTAATCTCCAACCCGTCCGACAGAGATCGTCCGCATAAGCATTCGCGCTCCCGAAATGAATGACAACGCTGAGTTCTTCTTCGGCACCCTCAAGCGGGAGTGCCTCGATCACTTTTCGACCACCAGCACGGACGACATGGGCCACCTGTGCCAGAGCTTCGCCACCTATTACAACATCGTACGCCCGCATTGAGCTTTGAATGATGATCCGATCGCCTGGGACGCCCAGGTGACCCCCCTCAGATACCTACACATCAACCGACGTCGTTTGCGAAAGTTGGCTTGGCGGAGTCCTGAAGCACAATCATTGGAAAGGAGCGACGTAATTTTTGATCCCCGGGTACAGGCCCGTTATGGCAGTCACGAGAGCCAGCGCGCCAGGGTTAATTGACTCCTTCAGGCCGGGCAAAATCGTCGCAGCGTCGCGGATCGCTGACGGTTCGACAGATACGCACCTGACGCCGATTGCGTCCGGGGAGGGTGTCCTACCGTTTCGCCCGCATGCTCCATCGCCTGATCCCGGTCTGTGTCTTCGCCATCATGACGGGAGGACTCACCGCTGGCGATGCCCTCACGATGGCACTGCCACCGCAGAGCGACTTGGCCCGCCTTGCCGATTTGACGGCGGAATTCGTCGGGGTCTCGGTGCAGTACAACCCACAAAAGGTGCAGGGCACTGTGCGCTTGGCCGTGCGTGGTGAAGTCACGCAGGCGGAGCTGTGGGAAATATTCAATCAGGTGCTCGCCGGCCAGGGTTTCACCACCGTGCTCACTGGTCTGCCGCCGGTGTACCAAGTGGTATCATTGACTGACGCTGCTGGGCTCGGTGTCGCGCTCGATCCCGCGCAGGCGACCAGGATTCCTTACCCGCCAGGGTACGGCGTGCTGGTCTTGGCCTTGAAGCACTTGAGTGCCGAAGCGGCGGTGAAAACGCTGTCGACCCTCTCCAGTGGCAACCAGATCAGCCAGATCCGTGCCTTGGGAAATGAGGAACGTACCGTCATCATCTCCGGACCGCGTGCGGTGCTGCGGCAGGCCGAACACCTCCTCGCCATGCTCGATCGTCCAGGCGTGGTGCCGGTGGTGCGCCTCTACCGTCCAGCGCGGGCCAGTGCACAGACCATTCAAGCGTCGGCTACCGCTGCGTGGACGGCGATGGGACGACTGCAATCGGTCACGCGTCCGGTGGAACTCCAGATCGCACCGGATGGACAACAGGTATTGCTGATCGCCGCCACTGAGGACCTGCCCGCCTTGGAGGCGCTGGTCGATCAACTCGACAAAAGTGAACCCATCGAAACGCGCAGCTACCGTCCGCGCCATTTCGGTATCGATGAGGTGGCCGCACTACTGCAACAACTGCTCCAGCCGGCGATGCCGGGAATCGGCGGCATCGAGGTCGTGCGCGACCTATTGACCAATAGCCTGATCGTAAAGGCGACCGCTGAACAACACCGTCGCGTGAGCGAAGTTCTCGCCGGGCTCGACAATGCGCCGCCGACCTCACGCCAGCAGGTGCGTACCTTGCCGGTCAAGCACCGGCAAGCGGATGAAGTGGCGAAAGTGTTGACGAGTCTGATCGCCACCGGCGTGGTGCGCCAGACTGCGGACGCCGCAGTACCAGGCGCGTCGGCTCCAGCAGAGGCTGTTGGTGGACCGGTGCCCGTAGGGCATCCGCCCATGGTAGCGCAACCGCAGCCGCCAAATTCTCCACCATCGCCGACGAGCGGTGATCAGGCCGTGCTCCTGACGGCGGATGTCATCACCAACTCGGTGATCGCCATGGGCGATCCACGGGCGCTCGATCAGGTGGAAGCGCTACTGAAACAACTCGACCAACGCCATGCACAGGTCGATATCGAAGTGATCATGGTCAGCCTGAGCGAGGCGCAGAACCAGAGCTTAGGCGTCGAACTGCTGAAACAGATCACCGATGGCGAGACGACAGCCACCGTGGCAAGCCTGTTTGGACTCAGCGATGCGGGGACCGGCGACCCACTGGCACGCGCTTTAGCAGACAGCGCCGCAGGATTGGGCGGAGTGGTCCTGCGACCGGGTGATTTCGCTGGCGTGATCCAGGCTCTGGAGAGCGTCACGGATGGTCGGCAAATGGTGCGCTCGAAAGTGATGGTGAATAACAACGCGAAAGCCACCATTGATGGCGTCGTGCAGGAATCGTTGGTATCGTCCAACAGCAATGGAGTCTCCGGCACCACGACCAGCGTGTCCGGCACGTCAGATGCCGGTACACAAATCACCATCACGCCGCAGATCTCCACCGCGGACTACGTGACCGTAAGCTACCAGATCAGTCAGAGTGCATTTCTTGGCCCGTCGACGACCACTGACAGCGGAACTCGCATCCCACCGACCAAACGCAGCGATTCAGTGGCCAGTATCGCAACCATACCCGATGGTTCGATCATCGCGCTGGGCGGCCTGTCGAATCACGGCAACAGTTTGAGTGAAAGCCGCGTCCCGCTGCTTGGCAGCATTCCATTCTTCGGTGCGCTGTTCCGCTCGCGCTCGACCGAGCAGAATGAATCGCGTTTCTACGTTTTCATTCGCGTGAACGTCATGCGGCACCAGTCCTTTGCCGACCTCAAACGCATGAGCACCAGTCAAGCAATGGAAGCGAAGATCGAGACTGGCGAACCCGTCCTAGAACCACAGTTCATTCGTTGATTTCGCATCAGTGCTCCGGGCAAAGGCTCAACGGTCAGCGGCTGCCGCTGTGTCGAGTTTCAACCGCTCACGTTCAGCCCATGCACGCCAGACCTGATCATTGCTACGCGTAACGATGGCGTCCAGGTGTGCGCGGGTGGTGTCATCGGTTAACGATTCACGGATCTGGATGACGGCGATGGTCTTGATTGCGGCCAAGTTGCCGGGGCGCACTTCAAGTGCGGTGCGCGCGGCATCGAGTGCCTCGCCGTGTTTGCCACCGCGTTCGAGTGCAATGGCCAAGTTCACTCGCGGTTCAGGATGCCCTGGGAGCAGCTTGCGCGCCCACTCGAACTCTTCAGCGGCCTCATAGAGACGATCCTGTTTTAGCCACAGCACGCCGAGGTTGTTGTGCGCCTCTCCGTGGTAGAGGTCGTAGCCGAGCGCCGAGCGCAAAAGTGCCTCAGCTGACCGATCATCCGGTGGCGTCACCGCGAGCGCAGCCAGAGCCGCTTGGTAACGATCCTCCGCCTTGGCGACGTTGCGGGTCGTCCTGCCATCGGTGCTGTAAGGACCACGTGCGCTGTCACTCCCACATCCACTGGCCAGGAGAGCCCCGATAACTGGCACCAAAAGCCATGCCGAAAACCACCGACGATGCATCACTGTTGCTCCTCGACATAGGGTGCTCCCAGCACCAGCGCCACGTCATAGCGATTACCGTCACCACGAGCAACCGACGCCCCGGGGTAACCAGTTCGAACCCGGTAGTGTGGCATCAGACTATTCCTACCAAGGGAACGGACCCGGGCAGCACTGCCGGCAATGGCAGCCGCAAAGGCTAGCCGCCAGGAATATCTGACCCTGGAGGGGTCGAAAATGGTTTTAAAAACATCTCCACTATATCCCTCACTTGTCATGGCTTTGAAAACGCATTCTGGATTTGGCCGGGGAAAGCCGGCCCAGCCCATCGCCACCCTCACGACCACCACGCCGTGACCTTGTCCATCGCCTGGCCCACGCCGTGCCCCTAGCGTTCGCGGCGCTGGCTGGTGTGCGGGAGGAGATCGATGGTAAGACGGAACCAGTGAACCGGCGGTTCACCGTGACTAAACACATGGCCTCGAGGTCTCGCACCAAGCCGGGGACCAACGGACGGCCCAGCAAGCGGCCAACGCCGACACAGAGACGACCCTAGCGAGCTACATCGGCGCGAACCCCGGCCCCAACACCACCAGATGGCGATCCCTCCCCAGATCGACTGGAAACGCCATCCTACTGGGAGAACCCCCGGTCCTCCATGGCCCCGCGCCGCAACCAGGAGCGCCCCACGCAGTTACGGCGTATGGAAGGTCGTCGACTGTAATTTCTCGGTTGACGAC
>JANPIY010000486.1:0-12543 GCA_031425255.1 Planctomycetota bacterium | reverse complement strand
CACGACCAAGACGGCGTGGCGATTCCCCATCAGCAGCCGCCGCAAGGCCAACAGCGCCACCAGGGTCAACCAGCAGAACACCAGCAGGCGCAAGAGGTCGATCACGGCTCGCCCCGGTAGAGTGCCATCAGCCGTGCGAATCCCGTCTGCTGATCGAATGGACTGGCTGCCACCAGGGCGAGCGGATCTCCTTCGCGCGGCCGCTGCGCTGCCTGCACAGCGGCTATCCAGTGGTCGATCGGACTCGACAGCGAGAGGACGGTACAGGCAGCGGGGATGACCAGCGCCTCCTGTGGCGTGGTGTCGGCCATCACCACCGGCAGGCCGGCGGCTTGCGCTTCGACCACCGCCAGACCAAGGCCTTCGAAATGGGATGGGAACACGAACACATCCATGGCTCGCAGCAGCGCGGCAACGTCGCCTCGTGCCCCGGCAAAAACGATGCGATTGGCCACAGCGAGGATCTGCGCCCGGGTTTCGAGCTGCTGCCGCAGTTCGCCATCGCCGACGAGCAGAAACCAGCTGTCGGGCATGGCGGTCGCGAGGCGCAGGATGAAATCGTGGTTCTTCTGAACGACCAGACGCCCGACATGGCCGATCAATAGCGCATTAGGCGGAATGCCGAAGTGGGCACGCACGGCGGCACGGTCGACCTGCTCGCGGAAGGGCGACAGATCCAGGCCATACAACAGCACCCGCCAACGGGAATCGATGCGGCCTCCATACAGATTGGCGATCGCCGCCTGACTGGCCGCCAAGCCGACGGTCGCGTAGCGCCGGATCCATCGGCGCATGGTCCAGGCATAGAGCCTGCGCTTCAGACCACGTTCGGGCGGGGTGACATTGTGGCTGTGCGCCATGCGCACCGCGACGCCGACCGCCGCCGCCGTCCGTAGCACCAGACCGCTATAGAAGTGCAGGTGGCTGTGCACCACCTGATACGGGCCGTGTCGGGTCAGCACCTCACGCAAACGCTGGGCGAACCGCAGTGGACGATGGGGATCTGCACCGCGGATGATGCCAGCACCCAGACGCACGATCTCCAGCTCATGTGCACCCGGCGTTCCATGGACGAGGAAGTCCAGGTGGATCTGCGCCGGGTCGGTAAGACGCAGGATGCCCATCAGCCAGCTTTCGATGCCCCCATAGTCCATGCGGTGCAAGACATGCAGGACGCGGATGGGCGCGGCTGGATTCATCGTGACATGGTGCCCGGTCGGGCGCGCAGGATCAGCACCGCGTAACAAGCGACCAGCACCATGCAGGTGACCATGCCGCTCCATGCCGCACCGATCAAGCCGGCCACCGGGATGAACCACCAGCTGGTGAGACCGCTGACCGCGCAGGCCATCACCGCGATGGGAACCTGGATGGTCAGCCGACGCGCGGCGGTCGAGGCGAAGCCGAGGGCCGAGGCCAGCCACTGCACGGCGGCGGCGCCCGCCAGCCAGGTCAGCAAGGAAGCCTGGTCACGCCACGTCTCGCCGTAGAGCAACGCCAGGACGCTGCCACCGATCAGCCACGCACCCGCGACCGCCAACACGCCGAGTCCCGCCACGCTCAGCAGCAGGCGTGCGACCATCGCCATGAAACCGGACCGGTCACCGTCGGCGAAGGCGCGTCCCAGGCGCGGGCTGGCCGCCTGTCCCAGCGCTAGGGTGGCGAGGTTGCCGATCAGCAGCAGGTAGAGCACTCCGGTGTAGTGGCCGAGCGGCTCGCTGCCGAGATGATGCTGGATCAGGTAGCTGGGGAACATCAGGGTCACCGTGCCGATGCCGCCCACCACGCCCATCGGCAGGGCCTGCCGGAGCAGGGCGACCAGCCGGGGGCGACTGATCTCCGGTGTGATCGCCGCCGGTGCGATCACTCCTGCCACGCGCGGCAGATCGAAGATCACGACCATGACCAGCCATGCCGCCGCCAACATGAAGAGCGCCAGATGGACTTCGCCGGTCAGCAGGAAGGTGGTCGTGGCCGCGGTCAGTCCGACCAGGCCACGCAGCCCCTGGGCCAGGCTGATGGCGATGAAACGTTCCCGTGCCTGCAAGGCGCCATACCCGAGATCGGCGATGGCCTCGATGGTCTTGGCGGCGCCCACGGCGGCGATCACCAGCGCCTGCCGGTGCGACCAACCGACGATCAGCGCGGTGGCGATGATGGCCCCGAGGGCGATCGCTACCGCGCCCAGACGCACGGCCAGACGTTCCTGGAAACGGAATTCTTCGCGGGCGTCGCTCGCCTGCAGTTCGCGCAGATGGAGATTAGCCAGCACCATCACCGGCGCGCACACCGCCAGACCCAGGGCGAAGAGGCCGGCATCATCGGCGCCCCCGAGCCGCGCGAAGATCAGCAGCAGCAGCCACTGGCATCCCAGGTAGAAACCTTGACCGAGGAAGACCCATGCGGCGTTGCGACGCAAGGACCCGGATGGCGTGGCGCTCACTCCGGTGCGTCGGGTTTGACCACGATGTACTCACCACTCGACGTGTAGCTGGTGAGCATGCCCTTGGGATCGTAGTTGTCGGTGCCACCCAGGGCGTTCGGCGTGGCCAGGTTGAAGACCTTGCCGATCGCGCTGCTGGTCGCCGTGCCGCCATCGACCGAGCGTTCGATCACCCGATACAACGCGCCCGAGGCGTCGAAGAATTCGATGCGGTTGCCAGCGGTCTTGGTCTCCGCCCAGCCCACGCGTTTCCCGGTGCGATCGAAGAAATCGTAGCTGCCCTTCTCATTGGGCACGCTGTAGCTCAGCAGCATGCCGGAGAAGTCGAAGAAGTCGTAGCCGCCATCGCTGCGCAGGTACATGCGGGTGTCCGCGGCCTGGGCCACGGCACCCAGCGCCAGCACGGCACCGATCAGGAGCGCACGCCAGGACTTCATGCGGCAGGTCGGGCGGGACGCCGGTCGTAGGGGCCGTCGCCATAGAACGGCAGACGTCCGAGGCCCTGGCGCGTCAGCAGGACCACTTCCAGCGGTTTGCCGGCGAGTGGCGCCAGCTGGTCACGGACCTTGCCGAGGCTGGAGCGTTGGGTCATGCCCTCGCGCACCACGAACAGGATGCGGTCGACCTGCACGCCCAGCACCAGGGCATCGGCGAACCAGCGCAAGGGCGGCGAGTCGATGATGATGCAGTCGTAGGTCGCGCGACATTGGCTGAGCCACTCGGGCAGGCAGTGGCTGCCGAGCAGCTCTCCGGGGTTCGGCACCTGTACGCCGCTGTCGAGCAGGTCGAGGTTGGGATAGGTGGTGGCCGCGGGCGAGATCCCGGGTTCTCCGGCCAGCAGTTGGCTCAGGCCGCGATCGCAGACCTGGCCGAGCTGGGCACTGATCGAGGGATGGCGCAGATCGCCATCCACCAGCAGGACCTTGAGTCCGCTGAGGGCCATGCTGACAGCGAGGCGGGCGGCAGTGGTGCTCTTGCCTTCACCGGTGTCGCAGGAGGTCACCAGCAGGACCTCGCCCTGATCACCCTCCTGTTTCTGGGTCAGCCGCAACGCCGTACGCAAACCGCGCAGCGCCTCCGAGAGTTTCGCGTCGCCATCGGGGTTGCCGTTGGCACCGAGGACCTGCAGGCCGTTGACGACCGGAAGCTCGGCCACCACCGGCGCACCGATCAGGGCGCGGATCTCATTGGGATCCTGTGCCCGCCGCCCGAAGAACGACGCCAGCAGCGGCGCCGCCACCATCGCCACGCCACCCAGGACCACGGCCAGGGCGAGGGTCAACGAGAGGCTGATGTTCACCGCCTTGGCGCGCGCCCGCGGCGAATCGGTCACTGCCAGTTGCTGGGTATTCAGACGTTGATCGACGCGTTCATCGTTCAGCCGTTTGAGCAGGCCGCCGTACTGCTCTTCGGCGGCCTTGGTCTGGATGATGAAAGTCTGGAGGGTGAAGAGGTTTTCGCGGTAGGTGTTGAATTCGCCTTCGGCCGACTCGAGGTCGCGGCCCAGGCTCTGCAGTTGGCCGCCCAGCTTGGCGTGGTCGGAGAGGACGCCGGAGCGGATCGCGGCGACGGAATCGACCAGGTGCTGCTGCTTGATGCCGATCTGGGTGTGCAGTTCGATCAGGCGCGGATGTTTCTCCAGATACTTCTCCTGCGCCTTGCCCAGCTCGGTCTGCAACTGGTAGAGCAGCTTGAGCTGATCGACCACCGTGGGATGGCGATTGATGAGGTCGAGGGCCAGGAATCGCGTCATGCGTTCGGCGCTGTCGGGCACCGCATCGATGGCATTGATCTGCGTCACCAGGATCTCCAGCGCCGAGATCTGCTGGGCGAGCACGACCTTACGCGAGGTCAGCGCTTGCAGGCGCTGGGCCGGCAGGCTGCGCTCGGCGTCGAGCACCACCAAACCATTGGCGCGCTGGAAGGTTTGCTGGGTCTCGCGCATCCGCGCCATCGCGCGTTCGGCCTCGGCCACCTGCCGTTCCAGGAAGGTGATGGCGTGATCGGCGCGGTCCTGCTGCTCGCGCTGATGGCGGGTCTGGTAGGCTTCGATGATGGCCTGCAGACCCGCTTCCGCGCGTTCGGTGCGTTCGTCGCGCAGAGCGAGCGCCAGATCCCAGCTGTCCCGGCTGGTGCTGACCGACAGGCGCTCGCTCAGACGATCGAGTGCATCGGCCGCGCCGGCGTAGGCGTCATTGGTCAGGAAGGCGTCGCTGCGCAGGGCGGCTTTGAGCACATTGTTCGACATCAGGATGTTGCGCTGGGTATTGAGCAGGTCGTGTTCGTACAGGCCGAGCCGCACGTCGACCGCGCCATCGCGCGCTTCCGTCGGCTGCCGGGTCCGGTCGAGGGCGATGGTGGCCCGCGCTTCGTAAAGCGGCGTGCGCACCAATCCCGCCACCAGGACCACCAGGGCCATGGCGGCGCCAGCCAGCAGCGCGAGACCACGATGGCGGCGGACGATCTCGAGCACGTCGCCCAGGGTCAGGATCGGCGGTTCGCTCGGCACGGCGCGGGTGGGAGGTGGCGGCACGGGGGCGTTCATTCCAGACTCAAAGACGGGTCGTTTCGTAGAACCACGCCAGCGTCCGCGTGAACCAGCCGGGCTGCTGACCGAGTACCACCACGGCGACCTTCTGGCCGATCGGCAACGGTGCCGCCAACGGATCGAGGGTGATGTAGAGCTTGTCGTAACCTGGCGCCGCCGCGGTCAGGTTCACCGCGCGGTCCACCTTGGTGTGCGAGCCGAGGGCGAGCCCTTGTGACAGGGTGCCGCGGATGCGGCGGTCGCCTGGGGCGATGATCTCGACGATCGCGTCCATCTGCACGTCGTCACGGTAGCGTTCATGCAGCAAGGCTTCGACCTCGATCTGCTGCGGATCGGCGATGCGCAGCAGCTCGGCGCCGATCGTGACGCTCTGGCGGTCGCTGGCCTGGCGCGACCACAGCACTCCAGGGACAGCCGCGGTGACGGTCGCGCGGCGTAGGGCGGCGACTTTGGCCTCTTCCTCGCCGATCGCGGTATCGAGTTCGCTGATGCCGAGGTCGAGGGTGCGCCGTTGTTGCGCCAGATTGGCGAGGCGCGTGGTGGCCTCCTCGGCGCGGGTCTGCGCCACCGGCAGATCGTCGGGATCGAATTGGCCGGCGCGCAGGCTGGCGAGCCGGCGTCCGAGCGTATCGATCAGCGCCCGCTGGGATTCGACCGCGGCCTTCGCCCCTGGGAGGGTCGCCTGATCCGCCGTCAGCCCCAGGGCGCTGTCACGTCGTGCCAGTTCGACGCGCTCGCTGGTGATGCGCTGGTCGAGATCGGTGATGAGTCCGGCACGATAACGCTCGACCTGCTGGGTCAGGGCGGCGATGGCGCGTTCGGTGTCCGCGCTGAGCTCGATGAGGTCGGTGAATTTGGCGCGGGCATTATCACGGTTGGCGATCAACCCTTTGAGCGTGCTGGTATCGACATGGTCGTTGCGGATGACGCCCAGAATCTGGCCACGTTCGATGCGCGCGCCGGCGTTCAGGCTGCTGGCGTCGAACTGCCCAGGGATGGTGGCGGCGACCATGGTCACTGGCGCATTGACCACTGCCTGCGTCGCGAGCGGCACCAGCGGTGGGAGCAGCACCAAGGCCCCGGCGGCCAGGGTGAACAGGCCGGTCGTCGCCAGAGCCAGCGGATGGCGGATCAGACGCCGGTGCCAGGGTGGCGTCGCATGCGGCTTGGCCGCCAGTACCGCCGTCACATGCGTCTGACTCGGCATGCTGTGGGCGCTCTCCATGCCGGGCGCGGGCGCCGCTCCGCCAGCGAAGGGGATCATCGGCCGGCCGAAGGCGGAGGTGAAACCGAGGCCCGGCTGCTTGGCGGCTTGACTCGGCATGATGCGGCGGGTCAGCGCCTTGGGCACCTGCCTCCCAGGTGGAATGTCGACCGCGCGCTGGACGCTGCTCAATTCGGCGAAGCCGCCGGAACCGAGCCCAATGGCTATGCGCGATCCGTGGCTGCTGTCGCCATGCGCGCTGGCCTCGCCTGGGAGCACCGCCGCTGACAGGCCGAGCGCTTCGGCCGCCGCGCGTTGCGCGCCCTTCAACCGTTCGATCTGACCGGTGAGCTCATGCAGGTTGGTGGCGGACTTCTGGCGCTCGGCGATGGCGGCATCGCGTTCGCGGCGCAAGCGCTTGATCAGACGTTTGGCGCGGATGAGGCGCCGACGCAGCATCTTGAGCTCGACCTCCTGATCGGGACGCGACCTCAGCTCCGCGACTTCCGCCGCCAGGCGATCGCGTTCGCTGGAGACCTGCACCAGGCGCGCGCGCGCCTCGTTGAACATCTGCTGGCGCTGCTCGGTCTCGCCGTGCAGGGCCGCGAGCTCCTTCTCGAGCTCACGGATACGCGCCTGTTCCTTGCTGAGGCCTTCCAGCGCGCTGTCGGCGCGGTGGGTGGTGGTCAGCCGCGCGCGGGTCTCGGCGAGATCCTTCCGCACCTGGTCCAGGTCGGAAGGTCTGGTCGCGCCTGGCCACGCCGGAGCGGACCTCGCTGTCGGCGACCGTGCCGTCATCCAGCCCGAGGCGCAGATCGGCCAGCTTGGCGCGCTGACGATCGAGCTGCTGCTGGAGGTGATCGCGTTCGCTCGTGCGCTGGTCGAGCAGGCTCTCCAGTTCGAGCACGCGCCCGCGCACGCTGTCGGCCTGCTGCAGCGTTTCCATCAGGCTGCGGTTCAGCACCCGCACACGTTCCTGCTCGCTGGCGAGCTGGTGGCTCGCCTTGGCCAGGCCGATGAGCTGTTGATCGCGATCCGCTGGCACGCTGGCGTTCAGGCGGGCGAGTTCGGCGGCGAGGCGTTGGACTTCCTTGCTCAGGCGCTCCTGCTCCGACAGCGACTGGTCGAGGTGGTTGCGCAGCACGAGCCCATCGCTGTCGCTGACGGCACGGTCGCCCAGCTGGCGTTCGAGCTCGGCCACCCGCTCCTGCGATTCGGTCAGGCGGTCGCGGGCGGATTTGAGCGCCGTGCGGTGTTCGACCGCCGCGGATTCGCGTTCGTTGCGCACCCGTTCGAAGTCGCGGCGCAGACGATCGCGTTCCGCCGCGGCCTGGGCATGGCGTTCGTCGAGCGCGGCGATGCTGGCGGTGGCGGCGGTCAATTCGCGTTCGAGCGCTGTCAGGCGCTTGGCGACGGCCTCGGGGACCTCGCTGGGGCCGGGCGGAACGACCTGCGCCGTGCGGATGGTCGCGAGCTGCGCCAGGACCTGATCACGTTCGCGCGCGACCTGCTCCAATTCGGCGCGCAAGCCATGCTGCTCGGCGTTCTCCAACGCGTTGCTGTGGCCGGCGACGCGGGCGGTGGTGGGTTCCAGGCCATCGACCTCGCTGCTCTTGCGCGCCTGGCGCAAATGCGCTTCCAGGTCGGCGACGCGGCCCTGCAGTTCGCGCAGCCGCCGTTCCGATTCGATCGCCGCCTGCGTCGAGACCGCGATGGCGGCGGTGTGACGCGAATGATCGTTGAAGTGCTCGTTCTGCAGGAACTCGACTTTGCGCTGGAGCTCGGCCCGTTCATTGGTGATCTCGACGACACGGCTCTCCAGACCCTTGCGGATCTCCGCGGACTGCTCGGCCTGGCGCTTCTCGCTGGCCAGTTGGCGCTGCAGCAGCGCGCTCTCGTGTTCGAGCCTTGAGAGGCGTTCCGACGCGTGCTCGCCGGCATCGCCTCCCTTATGGATGATGTCGGTGCTCTTGCGATGGTGCAGCTCGGTGTGCAGGGCCTGACGCTCGGCGTCGAGCCGGGCATAGGCCTGATGCAATTCATCCAGGCGGTGTTTCGCCGCGCTGAGCGAACCGCGCGCATCCGAGAGCTCGCCACTGAGCTGGTCGCTGCGGCCGCGCAGCTCTGCGGCCTCGCGGCGGCTGACCTCGAGTTCACCCGAGAGGCGTTCGGCGATGGCCTCCTGATCCTGCAGGCGCTGGGTGGTGACCTCGTAGGTGGTGCGCAACTGGGTGACCTTGGCCGCCAGGGCCTCGGCCAGGCTGGTGTCCTGGTCGGACGACTGCGCCTTGGCGAGTTCGTCCTCGGCGCTTTTCAGGTTGGCCGACAGCTCGTTGGAACGCACTTCGAGCATGGCCTTCATCTCGACCATGCGCTGCATCTCGTGCTGGATCGCCTTGCCGCGTGCCTCCACCGTGCCGGTGGTGTCCTTCATCTCGCCGCGCACCGAGGCGAGGTCGCGCTCCATCTGCTCGACGCGGCCCTGGGCGCTATGCAGCTGGACCTTGAGGTCCTCCATCACTTCCTGGTGCAGCTCCTTGGTGACTTCCAAGGCGGTGACGGTGGAGCGCAGACGGTGTTCGCGGTCCTTGGCGCGCTCGCTGGCCTTCTCCGCCGCCTGGCAGCTCTGTTCGTATTGCAGGCGCAGGGTGTCGCGTTCGCTGGTCAGTTGCAGGACCTGGGTCTGGGCCTGTGCGAGATTCTCCCGCGCCCGCGCCAGCTCGATGCGTAGCGGCGCGCTGTCGCCGCCGCTGCTGGCCGCGAGGTGGCGCAACTGGGCGACCATGCGGATGAGCACGTCCTCAGCGATGTAGGCCAGGGTCGACGCTTCCGCGGTGCGCAGTTCCTCACCCAGGAGCACGATCTGCTGGGCCAGCTCCTGATCCTCACCACCGGTGAGATCGGCCTCGTTGGCCAGACGCTGGATCTCGGCGGCGAGGTTGCGCACCTCGGCGGCGGTCTGGCGCGCGGTATGGCGTTCCTCGGCGCGTGCGGCCTCGGCCTTCTCCAGCAGCCGACGGGCCTTGTCGAGGTCCTTGGCGTGTTGTTCCTGCAGCTCGTTGTAGGTCTGCTGCAGCACATCCATGTCGCGTTTGGCGCTGGCGACTTCGCTGCGCGCGGACAGCAGGATCTTGCGGGTGATGACGCTGTCGGCGTCGTCCTCCAGCCCGGCGAGATCGAGGAGCACGCTGCTGGTGCCGGTGCCGGAACCGGAGCCGGTGCCGGACTCGGCCTCGGCGCGACCGGTCAGACTCGCGAGGACCGCGCGGGCGCAGGCGACGGCTTCATCTGGAGCGCCGGCGATGTCGACCTTTTCCAATTCCGAGAGCAGCGACCACAACTGGGAGATCTGGTGGCGATTGGCCAGGTAATCGGCGACCTCGTCGATCTCGTTGATCACCCGTGCCAGGGTGTTGGTCTCAGCACGCCGCCGGTCGAGTTCCTGGATCAGGCCGTGATGGGCACCGTGCAGGTCGTTCAGCGCCTGCTGGGGTTCGGCGGTGTGTTCGGTCAGTCCGAGGTAGGCGATGTAGAACACCTTGAGGTCGGGCAGCACGGCATCGAACGAGGCCGAACTCTGCGGCGCCATGTCGACCACGTCATCGAACAGGGCGGACATGCCCTGGGTGATGCTGCCGGATTGGCTGACGGGAGTTTCCGACTCGTGCGGCGCAGGTGCGGCGAGCAGTTCCTCGACGGTGAAATGCCGCTGTTGCGAAGCGTCATAGGCGTAGCTGTCGGTGGTGACCTGGCCCTGCTCGACCTGGGTGCGGATCTGACCGACCTGGTAGGGGCCCGCCCATTCGCCATTGAGATAGAGATAGTAGAGGGCGTCCTGGTCAGCGGCGGCGTTAGGGCTCATGGCACTTCTGATCAGAGGGTGGACGACCGGGAGCGGAGGCTGAGGCGACATGTTGCTCCCGTCGGGGAACAAAATCGTTGGCAGAGTCCGCAGTTTGCCGCTGATTTCAAGTACCGGGCCGGTTTTCTCGCAGGACCCGGTCTGGTCCAGGCACTTGGAACGGCAGGGGGAGTGGTGCCGCCGGTGTTGGCGCGGGCGCCGTGGCGCGGGATGTCGTTCCTATTTCGTCGGATCGGGCGTCCGGTCATTCGCCGTGCCGGTGGCAGGCGGTCGCGGCTCGGTGACCGGCACCGGAGTCGACCATTGGTTGAGCAGGAGCTGATGGTTGGCCAGGGTCGCCCATGGACCGGTCGGCGGAGTATTGGCCAGGACCGACAAGGGGTCCAGGCGCAGCAGGAAGGCGGTGAGCGATTGCCGTACCACCGCATCCGGATCCCGGCCGGCACGCTCGGCCAGGTCGTTGACCGCCACCGGCGCATCCCACTCCAGGGTGGTGGCGAGCGCGGTGGCGGCGGTGGTCGCGACCGCGCGCTCGCCATGCACCACCAGATCCATCAAGGTCTGCACCAGATCGGTCCGCGCGTAACCGCTGAGGTTGCCGATCGCCAGCACCAAGCCTTGTTTGCCGAGCGGGTCGGCCACTCCGGCGCGGTATTCCTCCGCCAGTCGGGCGACCGCGGCGGCAGTCAGCTCGGGGACCTCTCCCGCGTTCAGCAGGCGCAGGGCATGGTTGCGTTCCGGGCCCGTGACGCGCAGCAGGGCCCAGTCCAGCGCCTGGCGGGTCTCGGGCGCATCCAGACCACGGCTCTCGACCAGGAACTGCAGGGCTTGTTGGCGGACGCTGCTGGAGGCTGATCCCGGCAGGTGCTGGGCGGTACGGGGATCGGCGAGGCGAGAGGACCAGGTCTGGGCGGTGGTGGGGTCGATCAAGGCGAGCGTCACCAACGCGGCGATGACCAGGGACGGTTCGTCCTCCACCGTCAGGTACCGGCACAGATGGTCGGCGACCACCGGTTCGCGGTAGGCCCGCAGCGACCGCAGGATGGCATGGCGGACCTCCATGGTGTCCTGCCGCCAACGCCAGGCGCCGACGGAATCGTTCTCGCGGCGGGTCCAGGCTTCGCCGCGATAGAGCAGGCGCGCCATCAGCAGGCTGAGGCGCAGATCGCTCTGGCGCGTTTCGAGAAAGGCGATCTGGCGGGTGATCCAGGCCGGATTGGAGCGGAACAACGCCTGCCAGCGCCCGGTGGAGGAACGATCGAGATTCACGCTCTCGGGATTGGCGATGATGGCGGGATCGATGGTGGCGGCACTCAACGGCGCATTCAGCCACCAGGCGAGCAGCAGCGCGGGCAGCCAGCGGACGCGACGCGCGCCGCCGAACCGCACGAAAAAAAGCCGCCCCCAGATCATTTCTTCACCTCCACCCAGGTCGCCCGCTGCTGCGGGAAACGTTGGCTGAGCTCGCGGATCACCGTCGGATCGCGATCGTAATAGGGGCCCACCAGCACCGAGAGGGTCTGGCCCGTGGCCGTGACATTGGTCACCGTCACATAGGCGCGGAAGCCGAGACTGATGAGGCTGTCGACGAAACGCTGGGCGTCGGCGCGGCGCTCGACGGGACCGCTGGCGAGCTGCACCGCCCACAGATGGCGCGGTCCCACCGGCTGGCGCGGCCGTGGGCCGTTGCGCATGTCGCTGATCAAGGATTCGGCCAAGGCGCGCAGGCGCGGATCCTGCACCGTGGCGGCGGTCAGACGCTGAGAGATGGCGCCCAGGCGTTCCTTGCGGCCGGCGGCGAGCGCGCTCTGCGCGTCGATACCGGCGAGGGCGAGATCGCGAACCTGGCCGGGATCGTCGATGATGCGTCCGATCGACACCAGGCTGAGGGTCAGGTGCACCTTGTGGCGGCGGCGGCCGTCCGCGCGTTCGAAGCCGGCCAGACACTTGATGGTGGCTTCCTCGATCACGCCCTTGCTGGTGTTGAAGCGGTAGTGGCTGGTCAGGTCGCGGATCTGGTGGTAGCGCTGATCTTCGCCGATCCATTCGACGCTGCTGCTGGGGAGTTTGAGCTGGAACTCGGGATTGGCGCCCGAACGCGTGCGTCGGACCTTGCCTTGGAGATTACGTTTTCCGGCTGGCAGCAAGGCATAGGTGAGGTCGACGTTCCAAGTCTGTTCGCTGGCGAGTGGCAGCGGCAGCAGGTTGAAATCGAAATACCCGATCGCGCGTCCGGCATCAGCGGGACGGGCGGCGGCATCGAGTTCACGCGCTTTGCCATTGGCGGCGAAGGTCAGCAAGGAGACCTCATCGCGGCCTCCATTGCGGCCGATGGTCTTGGCCAGGAGCACGGTGGTGTTGTCCTGGCCGACGCAGATCAGTTGCAGTTCGCTCTCCTGCACCAGGCCCGGCAATTCCTGATCCTTGTTTTCCGGGGTCTCGATGATCTCGCTCACCTGGGTGCGCAGGTGGTAGGTGATCAACTG
>JANPIY010000485.1:0-3257 GCA_031425255.1 Planctomycetota bacterium | reverse complement strand
CCATTTCCATCCCGATCACGTGCAGGGACTATTCCCCTGGCGCTGGGCCAAGCTGCCGGAGCGCGACGCCTTCCATCCCCCGGACGCCGCGGGCTGCGCCGACCTCTTCCGCAATCCCGGGTTCCTGCGCTTCCGCGCGCTGGAGGCCTTCGTGTCCTTTGATGTCGGGGCGCTCACCGTCACGCCCGTGCCGCTCACACATTCGCAGCCGACCTTCGGATACGGCATAGCTCACGCTGGGCGGCGCTTGGCCTGGTTGACCGACACCGTCGGCCTGCCGCAGCCGACCCGCACCTGGCTCGCAGCCTGGCAGCCACACGACGTGGTGATCGATGCGTCCTATCCGCCCGGGTATCCCCATGCGCGCAATCACAACACCGTCGATCGCGCGTTGGCGATCATCAGCGATTGTGGCGCTGGGCGCGGTTGGCTGACCCACCTCGGACACCAGGTCGAGGCCTGGCTCGCGGCGAACCTGATGACCCTGCCAGGCAACGTCCAGGTCGCGGTCGATGGCTTGGAGGTGGAGATCGGCAGCTGAGTACCCCGACGGCATGGTGCTGCGCTACGCCCGGCCTTGCCAGATCAGCCAGGCGCCGAGCGCGGGCAATGTGGCCAGGACGGCGAAGGCGCCCTCCATGCCGATGCCGAGGGCGATCACCGCCGTCAGCACTGGCGCCACCGCCTTCGCCACGTTCGGCCCGAAGGCGAACAGGCCAGCGATCGCGCCCAGCGACGGGCCCGACCACGCGCGTGCCACCAGCGCGGCGCGCGTCGGCCACAACGCGCCGTAGCCGAGGCCGAAGCCGAGCGTGAAGCTGATGGCGCCGGCCCGCCCAGGGATGACCAGCAGCAGGATCACCGCCACCGTCATCAGCGCGAACGCCACCACCGTCAGTACGATCAGCCAGCGGCCATCGCCGAGCAGGCCGAAGGCGAGACGACCGATGATGCCGACCAGGGCGATGGAGCCGACGCAGGTCGCGGCGAAGGCCAGGCTCTCGCCACGCTCCACCAGATAGGGCACGAGGTGCACCGGCACGGCGATGGTGGTGAGCGACACCAGGATGAAACCGGCCTGGAGCCACCAGAACCGCGACTCGGTGAGTACCGACCGCGTGGTGGCATCGCCCGTGGATGATGCCCTGGGTGCAACGGCACGACGCGGCAACGACAGCAGCAACGGCACCACGATCAACGCGACCGCGGCGGCGAGGATCAGCACGGCGTCCCGCCATCCGCACCACCGGCACAACCATTCCGTCAGCGGCATGAAGAGCGGACTCGCCAGCGCGCCGAACAAGGTCAGCACGGTCAGGGCCTTCGCCCGCCGCGCCGGGAACCACGCCGCCACCAGGTAGAACGCCGGCTCGTAGAGGCACGCCGCCATCGCCAGGCCGAGGACGCCCATCACCACCACATACATCAGCGGATCGTCCGCCAAGGCCCAGCACATCATCAGCGCCGCGCCGCCCGTGGCACCCGCGACCATGATGCCCCACGGCCCGCGCCGGTCGAACCATGGTCCGAGCACCGGTCCAGCGAGCGCGTAGATGAGCAGGGTGAGCGAGAAGGCCCCGGCGAGCAGCGTCTGGCTCCAGCCCAACTCGCGCATCATCGGCACCTGCACCACGGCGAAGGTGTAATAAAGCACGCCCCAGGCGACCAGTTGCGCGGTGGAAAGGCGCACCAGGCACCACCAGGGCGCGATGGTCGGGGCCGCGCCGTCAGCGCCGCCCATGGGAACGGGTGCCCCAGCGGCAGGGTTGGTCGAGGTATTCATCTGGCCCGGCGGGTGTGTCCTCATGCTGTCCCGATGCGGTGAAGCTGAAAAAGAAGAATCGGCCGCAGAGACGCGGAGACCCAGAGGAAAAGCAAAGCAGAGTCTTTTTCGTCTCTGCGTCTCTGCGCCTCTGCGGCCAGATATCTTAGCTTCACCGCATCGCATCCTGCCCGCACCACCGGGAAGGACTGATGAAGGATGGGTCAAGGCGGTGGTCTAGACATCCACCACCAAGGCTTCTCGACGCCTTCACCCGACCTGCATCCAGGCGTCGATCGTGTCCGCCAACACGGAGACTGCCCATGCGCCACCTGCTCACCCTGTTCGCCACCCTCTGCCTGACCGCACCCGTCGTCTCCGCACAGGAGATCAAGCTTGCGGTCACCGACATCGTCGGCCTGGAAGAACTGCAACGCGAGTACGGTCGTTTCGTCGCCGCGCTCGGCACGCGCTCGGGCTTCACCATCACCTTCCTGCCGGTGACCAGCCGGGTGGCGGCGGTCGAGGCGCTGCGTTTCAAACAAGTCGATTTCGTGCTCACCGGCCCGGCGGAGTACGTGGTGTTCCGCAAACGTACCGACGCGGTGCCGGTGGTCGGCTTCGTGCGCCCGGATTATTTTGCCGCGATCATCGTCAAGGCCGACAGTGGCATCACCTCGGTGGCGCAGCTCAAAGGCAAGAAGGTCGGCTTCGCCGAGACCGGCTCGACCTCTGGCCACCTCGCACCGATGCAGTTGCTCAAGGACAACGGGGTGGATCCGCTCACCGACATCGAGCCCCTGCACCTCAAACGCAAGGTCGCCTGGGAAGCCTTCAAACGCGGTGATCTGGTGGCGTGGGGCGAGAACTACCAGAAGTTCACCGACCTGCGCAACAAGGAAGCCGAAGCCGGTGGTCCCTCTGCGGGCGCCTACCGCGTGATCGCGCGCGGTCCGGATCTGCCGAACGACATCCTGATCGCTGGCGGGCATGTCGATGCGGCGGTCGTCGCCAAACTGCGTCAGGCCTTCGTGTCGTACTCGAGCGAACTGATCGCCGCCATCCTCACCGGTCAGGAGACGGTGAAATACAAGGGCATGGCCTTCATCCCGGCGCCGGCGGACAGCGCCTACGATTACGTCCGCTCGATGTACCGCACCATCGGCTATCCGGAGTTCGCCGAGTTCCTCGGCAACTGAACGATGACCGCGATCGCCACTTCCCAGGCCCGATCGACGGCGAACGTCACCGCCAGAACGCTCGCGGAGACCGTGGCACCCGTGACTTCGTTGGATGCACCGGTGCCCTTGGTGGTCGAAGGCCTGGGCAAACGGTACCCAGGAGCCGCGCGCGCGGTGTTCGCCGAAGTCTCGTTCCGTATCGGCAATGGTGAGCAGGTGGCGATCATCGGCGCCAACGGCGCGGGCAAGAGCACCCTGCTGCGCTGCTGCCTGCGTCTGCTGGAACCCGACGTCGGGCGCGTGCTGCTCAACGG
>JANPIY010000484.1:0-2471 GCA_031425255.1 Planctomycetota bacterium | reverse complement strand
GGCCGTGGTGGATGAGCGGGAAGTGTTCGGGAAAATCGGGATGGATCCATTTGTCGGGATAGCCCGCAACGGGCTTGTCATGACCTTGGGCGTCCTTTTCCCGGACGTATTGTTGCGTGTTCCAATCGCGCTCCTTGCCTGAGATATCCACCCGGATCCAGGTGCGTGGGTCGTGCGGCGACCAGGAATAGGAGGGATCGAACCCGGTGTCCGCTTCCAGCGCATCACTGCTGTTGGCGCTCGTTGGCGGCGGATAGAGCGAGAGGTCGCGTGGCAGGATCGTGCCGACGCGGGCGCCGTTCACCGTCCTCGGGTCGGCGAAACGCGGGACGGCTGCGGTCTTCGGCCACACCCCCTCGGACTGTAGGGCGCGCATGGGGGTGAAGGGCAGGCCGCGTTTCATGTCGTAGTAACGGTGGTTGATCGCGCCGATGGACAAGCCGGGGGAACTGGTCGACTTCAGCGGGCGTTCCGCGTCGGGAGCGGTGGGGTCATCGAGATTGGTCCAGAAATCGAGCTGGTGCTGGGCCTCGAAGTAGCCGCTGCGGAGCAGGCCGTTCTCCAGCGACAGGCGTTTGGAGGTGGTGATGGTCTGCGAGGCGACGCGGAAGCCGGCGATCGCGGTGTAGACCACCAGCATGCCGAGGGCGACGGCGATCATCAGTTCGATCAAAGTGAAGCCGGCGGCGCGGGTGCTGGTCATGGTGTGGATCCTCACCGGACCACCGTCTGGAGGCGTGGATCGTAGAAGTTGAAGCGCGCCACCTCGACCGCGCGCAGGCGCACCGAGCGCGGTACCGGACCGCGGTCGAGCTTGCGGTTGAAGTTGCGGTCGGCGCCGTAGACGCCGGAGAAGACCCGGCGCGATTCGACGTCGGGCCCCTTGTCGGGCAGATCGCGCCATGGGGTTCCGTCATGGGGGTTGGCATTGTTGAGCATCATCTTGCCGACCATGTCGGTACCGGTGGCGAGGGGGGTGGGATCGACCCAGTAGAGCAGGGTCTTCTCGGGATTGCGGTAGGTCGTCAGTTGCTGGTCGACGAATTCCATATCGATCATGCGTTCATCGAAGGTGCGATTGCGATAGGTCGGGACCTGATGGTTTCCCCGTGCGCCGCTGATGTCCATGCTGTCGTGCCAGTTGCAGCGTGGGCCGCCGATGGGGTACTTGCCGGCATCGACCGGAGCGCTGGGCGCCGTCTCGAAATCCTCGTAGGACTGCCAGTCGACGACCCAGAAGATCAGTTCGCGGCAGCGTTCGTCGGCGCTGAACTTGTCGGTCAGCGAATAGTGGTCGATGTTGCCGAAGTGCGAGTTGCCACTGGAGCCGCCTGCGCCCTGCTGCATCTCGGCGTTGATGACGCTGGTGGGGAACGTCGCGCTCACCCCGATGTTGCGGATGGGCTCAGGACTCAGCACGCGCCACTGCTGCGGTTTTTCGACCTGTGATCGGCCGAAGATGTGATCCCAGGTGTTCGTCGTGGCGATCGGGTTGTTCGAGTCGTAGAGCGGCCGCGGCGGGATGCCGCCGAAGGGGATGTTGGTCGCGATGTCCAGGTTGTGCGGCAGCGGTGGCGTGAACATATCGAACTGCAGCAGGGGAAAGTCCATCATCTGGACGCGATTGAGCGGGCGCGGTACCGACCAGTCGTAGGGATAACGCGCGGCGAACTGGTTGATGAGGTGGAGCGAGCGCTCATGCAGGTACTTGATCAGCTTGTGCGTCACCTTGAACTTGTCGGGCGATGAGGTGCCGCCCTGCTTGAAGGCAGGGATTTCGACGCCGGTGGCCAGATCTTCGGTGTCGGGCGACGCTTTGGTGTAGGAGTACCACGCGGTCATGCAGGTGGTGGCGTGGGCGAGGAAGCGGAAGGCCTGCACCTCTTTCCAGCGCTGCGCTTCGGGCAGCGCGAAGTCGAGATAGGGATTCTTGTCCCCGTCGCCCTCGCTGATGGTGACGGTCTTCTTCAGCGCATACCACAACGTGGTGGCGACGTAACGCTTCACCCCATCTCGCGAGGGATACGCGCCGCGGTCGTTCGGCCCGAGGTGGGTGGGCTCATAGGTGGAGGCATCGCCCTTCCAGTTGGTGTGGTTCATGGGCGTGCGCCACGTCTCATGGGTCGGGCCCGACGACCACAGCCGGCCGCAGGCATAGGGGAAGTAGCCCCAGTGCACCTTGGTGGTCACCTTCTTCCCATCGCGACCGGGCACCTCCATGGTGAGGGTCTCGTCCGGCCAGTCGTAGACCTTTTGCAGGTCGGGGTCGCGGACCAGGGTCTGGGCCGGCGAAGTCTCCCACGGCACGCAGTGCGTCTCCGACCAATTGCCCTGTCCCTTGCGATGCCCCGCCCGCTGGTCCTCGATGTCGGTCCATGGCCAGGAGTAGTAGTTGTAGTAGGTGGAGGTGCCGTAATCGCGCGGCGGCAGGAACTTGTCGGCCATGTGGTGCATCTGCAGCGGCGGCGACG
>JANPIY010000483.1:0-1590 GCA_031425255.1 Planctomycetota bacterium | reverse complement strand
TTCACCGCCGCCGCCGCCGTCACCACCACGTTGCCCGACACCGCGCTGGTGAGGCCAGACGCGGCAAAGGTCAGCGTGATGGTACCGGCACCGGTGCATGCCAGGGTGGTGAAGGTCGCCACGCCCGCGGTCGCCGTCGCGGTGGCGGTGCCCTGCACGGCGCCGCTGCTGGCCGTCGCCGTCACCACCGTCGTGCCATCGCTCAGGCGCAGGTTGCCGAAGGCATCCTCGATGCGCACCACCGGCTGTTGCGCGAGCGCCACCCCCGCCATCGCCGTCGCCGAGGGTGGTGTCAGGATGGCGACCCGCGCGGCGGGGGCAGCCGACACCACCACGTTGCCCGACAGCACGCCGCTCAGGCCGGGGGCGACGAACGCCAGGGTGATGGTCCCGGCCACCTCGCGGTTGAGTGTCACGAAGGTCACGATGCCGGCATTCGCCGTCGCGGTGGTCGGCGAACCCTGCAAGGTGCCGCCGCCGGTACTGATCGATGCGGTCACCACCGTCGTGCTGTCGGCCAGCACCCGGTTGCCGAAGGTGTCCTCGACGTGCAGCACCGGCTGCTGCGCGAACGCCACCCCCGCCGTCGCCGTGCCCGAGGGTGGCGTCTGCAGCGTGATGCGCACCGCCGTCGTGGCGGATACCACCACGTTGCCCGATACCGTGCTGGCCAGGCCCGGCGCGGCGAAACCCAGGGTGATGGTCCCGGCCGCCTCGCGGTTGAGCGTCGCGAAGGTGGCGATGCCGCCGCTCGCCGTCGCGGTGAGCGGCGAACCTTGCAGCGTGCCGCCGCCGGTCGCGATCGAGGCGGTCACCACCGTTGTGCCGTCGGTCAGGCACAGGTTGCCGAAGGTATCTTCGATGCGCACCGCCGGCTGTTGCGCGAACGCCACCCCCGCCGTCGCCGTCGCCGAGGGCGCCGTCAGCACGGTGACCCGCGCCGCCGCCGCCGCCGACACCACCACGTTGCCCGACACCGTACCGGTCAGCCCGCTGGCGGCGAAACCCAGGGTGATGGTTCCGGCCACCTCGCGGTTCAGCGTCGCGAAGGTGGCGATGCCGCCGCTGGCCGTCGCGGTGACCGGCGAACCCTGCAGTGTGCCGCCGCCGCTCGCGATCGAGGCCGTCACCACCGTCGTGCCGTCGGTCAGGCGCAGGTTGCCGAAGGCGTCCTCGATACGCACCGCCGGCTGCTGCGCGAGCGCCACGCCCGCCGTCGCCGTGACCGAGGGCGCCGTGAGCACGCTGAGCCGTGCCGCCGCCGCCGCCGATACCACCACGTTGCCTGACAGCGTACCGGTCAGGCCGGGAGCGACGAAGGCCAGGGTGATGGTTCCCGCCGCCTCGCGGTTCAGCGTCGCGAAGGTCACCACGCCGGTACTCGCCGTCGCGGTCACCGGCGAACCCTGCAGCGTGCCACCGCCGGTACTGATCGAAGCCGTCACCACTGTCGTGCTGTCGGCCAGCACCCGGTTGCCGAAGGTATCCTCGACGTGCAGCACCGGCTGCTGCGTGAAGGCCACGCCCGCGGTCGCCGTCGCCGAGGGCGCGGCCTGCAGCGCGATGCGCACCGCCGTCGCAGCCGATACC
>JANPIY010000482.1:0-2491 GCA_031425255.1 Planctomycetota bacterium | reverse complement strand
TCCTGCCATTCCCATTCCTGCCACCGCGCCAGCAGGATTTTGGCGCGTTGGCTGAGGGCAGCATCGAGTCCGACGGGCGCCGCGTGCTGCGGATGCACGCCGGCAAGGCAAGCCAGCAGCGATGGCTCGCTGTCACGCGTGACCACCGCCTGGTCGCCGGAAAACGCGCGGTTGGCGAGCGAGATCCGGTCCACCCACGCCCGTGCCCAGCCGCGATGCAGATCGCTGCGCAGCAGCAGTGCGAGTTCGGTACGCGTGGCGCCATCGAGCAGGTCGATCGGTCGGGCCCACCGCCGCCAGGGTGGGCCATCCCGTTGCAGGGAATCGATCAGCGCCGTGGGCAACGGCAGACCGGCGGCGCTCAACTGCTCGGCGAGGGCACGACGTTCTTCGACGCCCACGGGGATCAATGGTTCCCAGGCATGTGCACCCAGCAGACGGTCATGGGCGAGGGCCAGGCCCGCCGGCAGGCGCAGCGATGGGGGTGCGGTCTTTCGACGCATCGCCTGCCATTCGGCGAGTGGGCCCTGACGGGCGAGCCAATCCTCGGCTGAGATCGCGAGCCTGGGGCCGGATCGATCCAGGCGCGCGGCGAGGGTGTCCACGCCCATGATCCCGGCGGCCAGGGGGAAGAACCAGGCGGGTTGCGGGCGGTCTACCGTGAGCACCGTCTCGACGATCGCACGGGTCTGCTCCGCGGGCAGCGCCAGGCGATCGTGGTCGGCCACCAGCTGCAGCGCGGTGCGCTGGAGGTCGGGCCAGGTCGGAGCCCACGCCAAGGCGCGGCGGATCGCCGTTGCCATGTGGTCCGCATCGCGGGTGGAAGCGGCCAGCAGAGCCCGCTCAGCCCAGGCGGCGGCATCCCCTGGGGCTAGGCGACCGGCTGCGTCGAGAGCCCGCCGTGCACCCGCATGGTCGCCAGCCGCGCGCGCCAACCATGCCTGGGTCACGGCCAGCCGGACGCTGGCCGGAGGCGTGGCCTGCGCCCGCTCGAGCACCTCCGCACCGCTGAGAGGAAGATTGGCCGAACGCCGCGCGACCACCAGGCGCTCCACATCACGTGCGAGATCCTCGCTGACATTCCAGCGCCATGACGGTCCGATGCCCAGCAGCAGCAACCCGATCATCGCCGCACCGGCGAAACGGATGCGGACTCGGGCGGAGGGAGCTGGTTGGGGTTCACGACCGCTGAGCGCCAGGATGCACAGCAGCAACACCCCGGTCACCGCCACCGCGGGGCTGTGCCAGATGAAGTCGCCGCAGCCATGCAGAGCGAGGATGAGCAGGCCCAACGCTGCGCCGACGATGAGGGGCCGCCGGGCCGGATCCTGGAGGGGACTGGGCTGTGGGCGCAGGCGCAACAAGGCGGAGGCGATGGCGAAGGCCGCGACCAGCAGCCCGAACCAGCCGTATTCCAGCCACCATTCGAGCGGATCGCTGTGCAGGTGATTGACCAGCAGATCGGCGAAATGGGTGTCACCGCTGCGCCGGAAGGCGGCGATGGTGGTGCCGCCGCCGCTGCCCAGTGCTCCCGCAGCGGTGATCACCGGCCACGCCGCTTCCCAGATGGTCAGTCGGCCGCTGAGGGTCACTCCATCGTCGCCGCGCAGGCGCTCGAAGCGGTCGGCGATCTCATTCAATCCGATGATCCACAACCAGCCGGCGATCAGGAAAGTTCCGGCTCCGGCCCACCACCAGCGGCGCTGGCGCGGCAGCAGGCTGATGGCCAAAGGCAGCATCACGACGCCTGCCACCAGGATGCCGCCGCGTGATCCGCTCAGCAGGATCGCCAACGCCAGCACCACGACGGCGCCCCAGCGCAGAGCGCCCCCGCGGCGATGCGCGAGCAGCGCGGCGAGCGGCAGGCAGGCAGCCCAGAAGGCGGCGGCATGATTGGGGTAGATGAAGGGACCGCGGACCCGGTTCACCTGGGTATCGCTCGGCCATGGTGCCGCCGTCAGGGCCAGGCACAGCCCGAGCAGGGCGCTGGTCGCCGTCACCGCGACCAGGGCATCGGCCAGGCCGCGGACGCGATCCCCACGGGCGATCACGCACACCACGAGTGCCAGGGCGGCGAGGGTCACGAGCCAGACCAGGGCTTCGCTGCTGGCCGCGGGATCGATGCTCCAGGTGGGATGAACGGTGCCGAGGAGAGCGAGGTCGCCCTCCACCCACGGATGATGCCAGCCCAGCGGCAGGACCTGCACGGTAGCGATGGTGATCAGTGGCAGGAACAGCGCCGCGATCCAGGCCAGCGGTGGCGGGCGCATCTGCGGGCGCAGGTTGATGACGGCCGGGATCAAGGCGATCGCGACGGCGATCGCCAGTAGGGGGCGCACCAGGTCGCCAGCGCCGCCATAGGCGACGAGTCCAAGGATCAGCGCCACGGCCAGCCAGGCGCGCACCAGGGCGTTCATCTATTACTCCCCCCCTGGGACCGCCGGCTGCCAGCCGGCTCGTGGTGCTCGCAATGAAGAAGGTACCGAAACGA
>JANPIY010000481.1:0-4108 GCA_031425255.1 Planctomycetota bacterium | reverse complement strand
ATCGCGCATGAACTACGCACGCCGCTCGCCGGTTTGCGTGCCAAGCTGGAGCTGGCGCTGCAACGCGAACGCGAGCCGCAGGAGATCGCCGCGCTCTGCCGCGATGGCCTCGGCACCATGACGGTGCTGCAGAGCCTGGTCGACAATCTCCTGCTGCTCACCCGCCTGGAGGCCGGCCAGGAGCGCCCGCGCCGCGAGGCGGTCGAGGTCGCCGAGCTCGTCGCCAGCGCCTGGGCGCTGCACCAACCGGCGGCACGCGTACGCCAGATCACGCTGGAACGCCGCCTCGAACCTGCGCTCAGCCTGCTCACTGATGGCGACAAGCTGCGCGCGGTGCTGAGCAACCTGTTGAGCAACGCCGTGGCCTACGCGACGCCCAACTCCGTCGTCACCCTCAGTGGCCATGAACAGGGCGACGGTCGCATCCGCCTCACCATCGCCAATGAAGGAACGACGATCACGCACGCGCAAGCCGAGCGGGTGTTCGAACCGTTCTGGCGTGGCGACGCCGCGCGCACGGTCGAGCGCGGCCACTGCGGGCTGGGCCTGCCGCTGGTTCGCCGCCTGGTCGGCGTGCTGCACGGCACGGTGGCGGTGAGCGTCAAGGACGGCCGCTTCACCGTCCTCGTCGTGCTGCCGGCGGATGTGGAAGACATCCTAGCCAACGGCTGAACTGACGGCCGACCGCCTAGCTACAGAGCCCAGAGGAGATCATGGCTCCGCGCTGTGCTCTCTGTGGGCTTGTGGCCAGGCCTTCCGCCTTCGCTCGTCGGCGAGGTGAGCGGCCGTGGCTCGTAGGACACTTCATTGAGCGACTGGAGAGGGACAACCAGCCACAGAGCCCACAGAGAGCACGGAGGAAGCAGCGGCTCTGCCCGCCTCTGTGCTCTCTGTGGGCTCTGTGGCTATGCTTCTTCTCTCCCTGAGAAGCGCCTCAGCCCATCTGTTGGGTCAACCAGCACCACACGCCGCTGGCGGTCTTGCGGATGCGCGACTGATGACCGGCGAGATGCGTGCGACGCAGGTCGGCGGCGGTGCACACCAGGCCGCTGATCAGCACGTCCGCCAGTTCGGCACTGGGGTCGCGATTCTTGTGCCCCGAACCGAGCACCACCGGCTGGCCGAAGATGTCCTTGAGGAACATCGCCAGGCCACCGAGCGAACTGGCGCGGCCGACCAGGTGGACCTGGCCCTGCTGCACCAGATGGCCGTGATCGCGCAGTTCCTGCGCACGCGCGCGGAAGAATCCGTCGAGCGCCTCGGCGACCAGCGCCAGCGCCGGGCGCATCAGGCGATGGCGTTCGCGCACGTCGCTCCAGATGAACTGCTGCCCGACCAGGCCTTCGCGTTCATCGTTGCGCACGCCCAGGTCGAGGTCGCGTTTGAGGTCCTCGGCCTGGGTCGACGAGATGTCCAGGCGCTCGACCAGCAGCCGGGTGAGGTCGTCGCCACCGAAGGCATGGGTCTCGATGTGCACCAGCTTGTCGCGCCGACGCACCAGCACGGTGGTGCAGCGGGCGCCGCAATCGATCACCACGGTGGTGCCCTTGCGCTGGAGCGCGCCGGCGATGCCGCGGAACAGCGCCACCGGCTGGGCGATGACCCCTTCGAGCTCGAGTCCGAGCCCCTGCACCAGCTCGGCGAGCTCTTCGCGATAGCCACGGCGTGCGGTGATCAGCAGGGCCTGGCAGGTCAGCCGGCTGCCACGGTGGCCGATCGGATCGTCGACCTCGTGTTCGCCGTCGCGGTCGCGCACCGTCCAATGCACGGGAATGGCATCGACCAGTTCCTGGTCGGCACCGGTGGCCTGATCGCGGGCGCGTTTGAGCGCCCACAGGCGTTCATGTTCACCCAGCACCATCTCATCCCCAGGGTCGGCCCAGCCGACCGCGAGGCGCGAGGTGATGCTGGCATCGGTCATCGAGACGTAGACCGAATAGGCTTCGACCCCGGCCGAGTCGCAGGCCAGTCGCACCACGTCGGCCACCGCTTCGCGTTTACCGAGCTGGCTCAGACGATGCCAGTCGCATTCGATGGTCTTGTGCGCCACCACCTTGTCGCCGTGGGTCGGATGCAGTGCCGCGACCGTGGCGCCGACGCGGCGGCTGGAGATCTGGACGATCACCACCAGGTGCTCAGGCAGGATGTCATGACGCGGCCGCTTCACGCCGCTGACGGCTTGCCGGCCCTGGCCCAGGCGCGCGAGTTCGGCGACCCGGCCGAGCCAGCGTCCACTGCGCAGGTGGTCGGTGGGCGCGGCGGGAGGCGGGGTGGTGGTGCGTTGGTCGTCGCTCACGGCAGGGCTCATCGCTGGCTCGGTGCAGGGCTCACGAGCTGGGCCGGCACGGTCGCGGCACGCAGCTCGGAGAAGGGTTGTCTGAAACGGACGTTGATGGCGGCGATGCGGTTGAGGTCGCCGTGCGAGCGAATGGTGTGGATCAGGTCGCGGACCTTGTCCTCCTCACGTACGCCGAAACGGTCCTCCCCGGTGCGGCCCCAGATCAGGCGGCTGCCGTGGCGGGTATAGAGGACCACACCGCGTTGCAGACCACGCTTGTCGAGGACATCGTGGAGGTGGATGTCGGTCACCAGGCCGTGCTCGATCTGCGGTTCGAGCTGTTTCCACAACGACAACGCGGCGCGCACGCCGTCGATGCCCGACCATTCGATGGCGCGCAGCAGGGGCCGCCGCACCGACGGTCCCGGCAGCGATCCCGGCAGCAGCCAGCCCTCGGCATCGACCCAGGCGCGTTCACCGCTGGCCAGCACCACCGGCATCACCGGCTGGCGCAGGGCCATGGTGACTTCCAGGGTGCGCCGCAGCTGCTGAGGATGCTGTGCATCGGGTTCATGCAGCACGGTCACGCTGCGCACCTCGGCGACCATCGGCTGCTTGCGCAGGAACACCGCGAGCTGATCCACCGTCTCCTGACGGCCCTCGCGCAACTGCGCGCGCGCGGGGAACGAACGCAGCCAGCCGAGCACGTCCTCCTTGGGGATCTTCGGACCAGGCAGCCAGGCGATGCGGAAATCGCTCACCGGCAGCGGCGTGGGTGCCTTGTCGATCGAGTAGCAGGAGAACACCACCAGCACGGTCAGCACCGCCAGCGCGGCACAGCCCCAGGCGCCCAGGCGCAGGGCACCCTGTTTGGTCCACTGCGCACCGTTCAAGCCGGCATGGATGCCACGCGTCACCAAGCCGGGTCCGGAGATCACCGACGACTCTTCTGCCACGGCCGGGCGCGGCTTGCGCTTGGCGCGTTTGCGCGCGGGTCGGTCGTCCTCCTCCTCCATCACCGCCTCGGTGGCGATGACGTCGTGGTCGACGGCGGCGGCCAGCGGTAGGCGGTTGGCCTTGCGCTTGCGCTCGGCCACCGCGATCAGCTGTTCGATCTCATGGGCGGAGGTGACGTCGGAGCGGCTCATGGCGTGATCCCGGTACGGAGGGGAAGGCGGGCGGCGGCGCGCGCGGCAAGGCGCTCCACCAGGTCGTCGAAGGAGATGCCGGCGGCGGCGGCGGCCTTGGGCACCAGGCTGGCGGCAGTGAACCCAGGGAGGGTGTTGACCTCCAGCAGGACCAGGTCGCCATCGGCCGCCCGCATGATGTCGCAGCGGGAGATGTCGCGGCAACCGCAGGCGCGGTGCGCGGCCAGGCCGAGGTCGGTCAGGCGCGTGGTCAAGGCGGCGTCGCCGACCGGCAGCTCCTGGGTATCCGCGCGCTGGTACTTGGCCTCGAAGTCGAAGACCCCGTCGGCGGCGCTGATGGTGAGGGGCGGCAACGCTTGCGGACCCTCGCCAAGATCGACCACCGCGACGGTGTATTCGGGTCCCGGCAGACGTTCTTCCAGCAGGTAGGGCACGGGGCCGAGTTCGCGCAGGATCTCCTCGATCGCCGGCAGCACGAAGGACGGGTTCGCCACCATCTTTAGGCCGACCGAACTGCCGTCGCAGGCGGGTTTCAGCACCAGCCCGGCGTGATGCGGGATCTTGAGATCGCGCGGCGAGAACGGCTGGCGCAGATCCAGCCGCACGCCCCACGGCACGCGCAGGCCCTGTTCGCTGAGCCGCGCCTTGGTCAGACCCTTGTCCATGCACAGGCGCGAGACCG